>CAZXCT010000065.1:0-6711 GCA_964639395.1 uncultured Bifidobacterium sp. | reverse complement strand
AAGAGAAGGCAAAAGAACTGTACTAATTGAGATTGCCTTCAAATCCGCTTCGGGTGAGCAACTTGCTTACTTGACGGAGCATTTTGGCAGCGCTGATCTGACTTTGGACCAAATTGAGAAAATTCGAGAAATAATCATCGACCTCGGCGCTTTAGCACAGGTCGAGACGCTAATTTCCCAATTGCTAGAAAGGTCCACCGCAGCGCTAGAGGTGTCCTCAGTCACAGCCACGGCAAAAAAAGCGCTTTTCGAGTTGGCAATTGCTGCAACTAGCCGCAGACTATGACAATGAGTTTAAAAATTGCCGACCTCGTCCCCGGAAAAGTTCGTACCGTCACCGGAAAAACTGACGAAATAATTATTGTGGGAGCTGGCTTAGCCGGTCTTTCCTGCGCCCTAAGACTTGCCGGTAAAGGGCGAAAGGTAACTGTGCTTGAGCGCGAAAGTGTTCCCGGCGGCAGAAACGGTTTGTTAGAAAGTAATGGTTACAAGTTTGATACTGGTCCCTCAGTTTTAACAATGCCAGATTTAATTAGAGATGCTTTTGATTCAGTCGGCGAAAGAATGGAGGATTGGCTCGAGTTAAATCCAATCGATCCACTTTATCGAGCTTTCTATCACGATGGCTCGCAGCTTGATGTGCATGCTGACCCTGCCAGAATGGCGCAAGAAATTGAAACAGTTATTGGCCCTGAAGAAGCAAAAGGATATTTAGAGTACGTAAATTTTGTTTCTAAATTATATAAGTATGAAATGAAAGACTTTATAGATAAAAATATAGATACTCCTTTTGATTTGTTGACACCGAATTTAGCTAAATTAGTTGCCTTAGGTGGATTTAGAAAATTAGCACCAAAAGCTAGACAATACTTAAAAGATTTTAGAACGGAAAGAATCTATTCATTTCAGGCGATGTATGCCGGATTGTCCCCCTATCAAGCTTTAGCCATCTACGCCGTCATCGCCTATATGGACTCAGTTGCCGGGGTGTTTTTTCCGAAGGGTGGGATGCATGCCGTGCCGCGTGCGCTTGCTGCCGCAGCGCAAAAACACGGTGTTGAATTTAGATATAACACCACCGTAGCAAAAGTAGAGCATAAAAATGGTCGAGCCAGCGCTGTCATTACTACTACCGGGGAACGCCTTGTGGCAGATGCCTTTGTTTTGAACGCGGATCTTCCGGTGGCTTATCGCGACCTTTTGGGTGAGCAGCCTTGGAGTGTCTCGCGACTTCGCTACTCCCCTTCAGCTTTTGTGTTACTAGTAGGTAGTAAAAAACATTATAAAAAACTCGCGCACCACAATATTCATTTTGGTAAAGATTGGAAAGAAGTTTTTACTGATCTAATTGACCGCAAGCGTCTAATGCAAGATCCTTCACTGTTGGTCACTAATCCGTCTCAGTCAGATCCAAGTTTGGCCCCGAGCAATCGAGAAATTTATTACGTTTTATTTCCTACACCTAATTTAGATGCTGCGATCGATTGGAATACCGAGGCAAGTCGCTATCAAGATGAAATTATTCGCGTTCTTGAATCAAGAGGCTACAGTGATTTTGGTGCCAACATTGAAGTCGCCCACGCCACCACTCCGCTTGATTGGCAAAAGCAAGGCATGGAGCGCGGTGCACCATTTGCTGCTGCTCATACATTTTTTCAAACTGGCCCATTTAGGCCTAGAAATATCTGGGGCGAAAACGTGGTATTTACCGGCAGCGGCACTCAGCCTGGTGTCGGCGTACCGATGGTGCTTATCAGTGGTCGTTTAGCGGCTGAGCGGATCTTGGGCAAAGACCCCTCTTACCGCTCGCGTGCCTATCGCTAGCAAAATCGGGGTATGGCTAATCGCGAACTTAATGCGGCCCAGATTTTTGACCCAAGTCTGCGCGAATCTTATGAAGCCTGTCGCAGGTTAAATGCCAAGCACGGCAAAACTTATTACTTAGCAACGCAATTACTACCTACCGGAAAACGACCCTACGTACATGCGCTCTATGGATTTGCCAGATATGCCGACGAAATTGTTGACGATCTTTCCAGCACTTTAACTAATCAAGAAAAGTCTGATTGGCTAAAAACTTGGGGTGATAAATTTCTTGATGATTTAAAAACCGGCGAATCGCAAGATCCAATTTGTAGAGCGGTAGTGGACACAGTAAATCGTTGGCAAATTCCGCATGAGTATTTTGAAAGTTTTCTACATTCAATGAGAATGGATCTCACAGTTACTCAATATGAAACATATGAAGATTTATATGAATATGTTTACGGTTCGGCAGCAGTTATTGGATTACAAATGGTGCCGATATTAGAGCCGACAGATCAGCAAGCCTATGAACGAGCAAAAGAATTAGGCGTGGCATTTCAATTAGCCAACTTCGTACGAGATGTGGGCGAAGACCTAGCACGAGGCAGAATCTACTTACCTTTAGCAGAATTGCGTAAATTTGGCGTAACTCGAAGCACCTTAGAAGCTGGTATCGCAACTGATGCGATCAAGTCAGCGCTCAAGTTTCAAATTAAAAGAGTAAAAGAGCTAGAAGAAAAATCCCGTGCTGGTATTTTGCTGCTGCATCCTTCAAGTCAACCCTGCATAGCGGCAGCTCAAATTCTCTACTGTGGAATTGTAGACGCGGTAGAAGAAATTGATTATGAGGTATTTACCAAACGCGCAACCGTGAGCTTGGGCCGTAGGTTACGAGTGGCGTTACCAGCCTGGGTAAAAGCAGTGAAGGCTCGCAGAACATTCGGAGCTGGCTCAGTTACCGGAATAGTTAGGGCAAAATAGCAAGATATGCAAAAAGACAAAATTTCACATAACGAAGTATTAGATCAATTAGAAGCCGAAGCAATAGAAATTTTTCGCGAAAGTGCTGCTGCCTTTAAAAAGCTAGTAATGCTTTACTCGATCGGCAAGGATTCATCTGTACTTTTACGTCTTGCCCAAAAAGCGTTCTATCCTGCAAAAATTCCTTTTCCGATGCTGCATATAGATACCACCTGGAAATTCAAAGAAATGATTGAATTTCGAAACCAAATTGCCAAAGATTCTGACATTGAATTATTGGTACACACAAATCAATCTGGAGTAGCACAAAATGTTAATCCGTTCGATTTAGGATCAACTGAGTACACCCGAATAATGAAGACGGTTGCTTTAAGAGAAGCGCTTGATAAATTTCAGTTCGATGCCGCAATCGGAGGATCTCGTCGTGATGAAGAGAAGTCACGGGCCAAAGAGCGTATTTTTTCACTAAGAGAACCGGGACACCGATGGGATCCGCGCCAGCAACGTCCGGAATTGTGGCATTCATTTAACACAAAGATTCAACCTGGTCAAAGTATGCGAGTGTTCCCAATGAGTGACTGGACTGAGCTTGATGTTTGGCGTTATATCGAACGCGAAAATATTCCGGTTGTACCTTTGTATTTCTCTGCAGCGCGGCCAACGGTATTAAGAGGCCAACAAATAATTATGGTTGATGATGAGAGATACCGCT
This sequence comes from uncultured Bifidobacterium sp., assembly GCA_964639395.1. Classification (GTDB taxonomy): domain Bacteria; phylum Actinomycetota; class Actinomycetes; order S36-B12; family UBA5976; genus ATZT02. The sequence continues at coordinate 3,212 of CAZXCT010000065.1, read as the reverse complement.
TGGCTCAAAATGAGAGCCCACAATTGCGCACTGTTCGTTTTAGAACTTTGGGTTGCTACCCATTAACAGCCGCCAGCGAATCAGCTGCCACCACAATAGGCGAAATCATTTCAGAATTAGAAGCAGTCTCATTAAGTGAACGCGCTACTCGATTAATTGACGGAGATCGAGAAGACTCAATGGAACGCAAAAAAATTGAAGGGTACTTTTAATGCGTACCCCAATTATCCGGTTAGTCACTTGCGGCAGCGTTGATGATGGTAAGTCAACCTTGATTGGTCGCTTACTGGTTGAGACAAATTCAGTTCCCCAAGACACCATTGAGCAAGCACGGACGGTTCGCCGCACCGGATCAACAGTAAATTTTGGAGAAATCGATTTTAGTTTGTTAACTGACGGCCTAGAGGCCGAACGTGAACAAGGAATAACCATTGATGTGGCTTATCGCAGTATGAATTTACCTAGCGGACGAAGACTAATAATTGCAGATGCTCCGGGACATGAGCAGTACACCCGAAATATGGTGGTAGCAGCCTCACGAAGTGATATTGCTCTTATTTTAGTTGACGCAACACGTGGGGTTAGAGAGCAGACTTTAAGACACTTAACGGTAGTTGCACTTAGTGGGATAAATACAGTTTTACTTGCGGTAAATAAACTAGATGCGATTAATTACAGTCAAATAGAATTTGAAAAAATAAGTAAAGAAGTAGCGGCCGCGGCAAAAAGACTAGAAATAAAAGAACTAGTTGCAATACCGGTCAGCGCACTTGCGGGTGCCAACGTATCTTTCACTGCTAAAGAAACACCGTGGTACAAAGGTGTCAGCGTATTAGAATTTCTCTCAACCTGGGAGCCACCAAAAGTCGATTCGCTAGCTCGAATGAGTGTGCAGAGCGTTGCGAGAAGTGAGAATTTTCGTGGGATTGCCGGCTTTGTAGCAGATGGCGTATTTCATGTTGGTGATGAAGTACTAATCGCACCGCAGGGCCTAACCGCCACGATTGCGGACATCTCGCTTTATAAATCAAAACTAACTTCAGCCTCAGCCAATCAGTCGGTGACTATGGTGTTATCACCTGAACGCGACATTAGCCGCGGGGATGTCATTTTGGCAAAGCGTAGCCCAGTTAAGCCAGCTGATCGCTTTTCAGTCAATTTGGTTTGGCTAGCCGAAACGCCGCTTGCTCATGGCAGAAGTTATTTGTTAATTAGTGGCGCAACTACTACCACTGCAACCATTACGGTGCTGCGTAACAAGATTGCGGTAAGTAGTGGACAGGAACAAGCCGCGCGTACTTTACAAGTAAATGAAATTGGAACAGCCGAAATTGCCACAGACTCCCCTATAAGTTTAGATACCTACAAAAATTCTCGCTCTGGTGGAAACTTCATCTTGGTAGATAGAGTTAGTTTTCAAACAGTCGCTGCCGGCATGGTACAAAAAACTTTGCGGCGAGCTTTTAATATTACCCACCATGATTTTGAAATAGATAAAACTATTCGCGCTAAAGCAAAACAGCAGAAACCTCAAGTAATTTGGCTAACTGGACTCAGCGGATCAGGCAAGTCGACGATTGCAAACGCTGTTGAAAAACATCTTCACACGCTCGGCTTGCATACCTATGTACTAGATGGAGACAATTTAAGGCTAGGAATCAATAAAGACTTAGGGTTTACAAAAGAAGATCGTGCCGAAAATGTTCGTCGCGTCGGTGAAGTAGCCAAATTAATGCTGGATGCCGGGCTAGTTGTTTTAGTTGCATTGGTGAGCCCATTTAAATCTGATAGAGATACGGTGCGAACACTTTTTGAGCAAGGTGAGTTTAAAGAGGTTTGGATTTCAACTGATCCAGCAATTTGTGCTGAACGTGATCCTAAAGGCCTTTATGCAAAAGCAAAGGCTGGAGAATTGCCCAACCTGACTGGCGTGGGCCAAGAATACGAGCCACCCACAAGTGCAGAATTGGTGCTCGATGGCGCTTTGGCGCTAAGTGAGAATGTTCAAAAACTGCTAGATTTGATTGTTAAATAATCATGACCTCACCTAAACCAACAAACCAAATACTTTTGCATATTGGGGTGCCAAAAACTGGTACCACCGCATTGCAGGCGGCGCTGGCTAGTAGTAGAAAAGAATTGGCCAAACAAAACGTTCTCTACCCCTCGCAATGGCGAAATGCCCATCACCGAGCCGCCTGGGCCGTAACAGAAAAGACTTGGGGCTGGAAAGGTCGCGGTGGCACCACTACACCTATCAAGCATTGGAATGCGCTTGTCAGAGAAACTAAGAAAAACAAATCGGTTGTTTTAAGTAGTGAATTTTTTTGTGAAGCAAACCAATCACAAGTTAAAAAAATAGTCTCAGATCTAACGCTTGATCGCCTTCAGGTAGTAATAACGCTTCGACCATTTGGCAAGTTATTGCCTTCAGCTTGGCAGCAATATCTCAAATACGGCGTCAAACTGACCTATCCCCAGTGGCTCACCGCAATTCTGCAAGCACCGCGCAGTGAAGCCCCCACCCCTACGTTTTGGATGCGGCACGACCACCCCGCGTTAATTAAAAAGTGGATTGAATTTGTTGGTAAAGATCGAATCACCTTAGTAATAGTTGATGAAAATAATCATGATTTCATTTATCAAGCCTTTGAAAATTTATTATCACTAAGTGCTGGAACCTTGGTAAAAAAGCAAGATAAGGTATCAAACCGTTCTATGACTTTAGCTGAAACTGAGCTCTTGCGCCAAATAAATTTATCTCAAGCTGATGATTCAAGGTGGGATAAATATGAATCATTTGTCCGGCGTAGCATGATGCATGAAATTTTGAACTCCCCTATTGCAGAACCAAACCCACAAAAAGTAACAACTCCTACCTGGGCAGCCGATATTGCAAATAAAATTTCATTAGAATATTACGAAGCAATCAAGCAGTTTGACCTAAAAATTATCGGCGACATTAATGCTTTAAAAATTTCAACCGAAGCAAGCCCGGATCAAGTGCTGCCCGAAGTTATTTCAATTGCAACCGTTGCCATTGGCATGCAGGGTGTTCAAAAAAATGGATTACGGAGGCTTCCATTCAAATCTTTATTTAGTGAAGTTAAAAGAAGAATTAAAAATCGAATAAACCGTTAATCTTTTGTGCCATACCAATGACCCTTTGGCCACCAACTAGGTGGAGGGCCAGAAATCGGATTTTTTTGTAC
>CAZXCT010000064.1:0-6711 GCA_964639395.1 uncultured Bifidobacterium sp. | reverse complement strand
AAGTTTTTACAGCAGAGTTTCCGGTAATTGATGGCGAAGGAATGGCAAAAGTTGAAAAATATGCCAAGCGCTTAGCCCCTTGGTTTGATGGTGTTAATGCCACAGACAACACCGCAGCACATGCCCATGCGTCAAATGTGGCAAGTGCAATTGCGATGAAAATGTATGGGATTGAGCCCATCATGCAAGTGGTTTGCCGTGACAAAAATCGTTTGGCACAGCAAGCAGATGTTGTCGGGGCCACTTTGCACGGGATTGAGAATTTTGTAGCGCTAACAGGCGATGACGTAACGGCAGGCGACGAGACAGAGACTAGAAGAGTTTTTGATTTAGATGGGCCACAATTAATTCGTTTAATGGCAAGTATTAAAAACGGACAATACCTTTCTGGTCGAAAGATTGATCCTGCACCACATATGTTTATAGGTGCGGTTGAAAATCCAGGCGCACCTCCGTTTGAATATCGCGTACAGCGTGTTGCAAAAAAAGTCGCAGCCGGAGCAAAATTTTTTCAGTTACAAATCTGTTACCACAAAGACCGTTTAGAGAAATTTGTTGCTGGGTTAGAGACATTAGGCTTATCAAAAAGAGTAGCGATAATTCCAACCATCGTTTTAATTAGTGGCTCGAGAGCTCTAAATTTTATGCATAACAATGTGCCAGGAATTGATGTCCCTGCGCATGTCATAAACGAAGTTGAAACTGCAACAGATAAAAAAGAAGCTGCTTATTTACAAACTTTAGATTTTGCTAAGCATGCATTGTCATTGCCGGGTGTACGCGGCTTACATGTAACGGATTTTAGACATGATGAAACATTAGAAAGATTAATGACAGATCTGGGTCGAAAAGCTCGCCCGATTATCACCACAAAGGAAGAAAATGCATACTCAACTACGGTCAGCTAGCAAAGAGGTAATTATTGGCCATGATCAACCTTTTGTGATTATCGGAGAAAGAATTAACCCAACCGGCAGAAAAAAGTTTCAAGAGCAACTTCGCGCTGGCGACTTATCGCAAGTTCAGATTGACGTAGAACAACAAATCGCAGGCGGAGCAGATGTATTAGATGTAAATATGGGCGTCCCATTAACTGACGAGCCAGCGCTTTTAGTTAAAGCAATCAAATTAGTTCAATCGGTGTGCGATCTACCTATTTGCATCGATTCATCTGTGATCGAAGCATTAGAAGCAGGGTTAAGCGCTTATGAAGGAAAGGCTTTAGTGAATTCCACTACCGGCGAAGACGATCGAATGGATGCGATTCTTCCGCTTGTTAAAAATCATAACGCAGCTATTTTGGCTTTAGCAAACGATGAAACCGGTATCCCGGCAACTGCAAAAGAACGAATTGAAGTTGTTGAAAAGATAATTAAAGCGGTTGAAAAGCATGGGATTCCATTAGAAGACTTACTAATTGACCCATTAGCAATGACCGTTGGCGCTGATCCAGATGCAGTAAATGTAACTCTGGAGACCGTTCACATCATCAAAGAACGCTTTGGATTAAACATGTCAATGGGTGCCTCGAACGTATCTTTTGGATTACCAAATCGCCACGCGGTTAATGCGGCATTTCTACCTATGGCAATGGGGGCTGGGTTGACCAGTGCAATCATGGATTCAAGAACTGCCGAAGTTGTTGCTTCAGTTCGTGCTGCTGATTTATTACTTGGTTATGACCAATGGGGCGCTAACTGGATATCTAGATTCCGTCAACAAGCAGCTAGCGTCTAAAGCGAACATAATAAAGCGATGAGCCCAGATCCAACTTTAAACGAGACGGTCAATTCTGAAATTGGAATTGGCAGAGTTGACTTAAAGTTTTCCCCGCAGAACGTTACTCACCGCGTACCAGGCGGCGTTAGTGTTTTCGATGCTGCTAGTTGGAATGGGATCGCCATTGATTCAACTTGTGGTGGGCACGGAACTTGCAAAAAATGTAAAGTACAAATCACTGAAGGTATTGTTCCGATTTCAAGATTGGATATTCGCGCCTTCAGTGAACAAGAATTAAAAGATGGCTGGCGTTTGGCTTGTGTAGCAAAAGCCACTGAAAATTTGGCAATTATCGTGCCACCTTTAGCTACCAGACCAAAAGCAGCAACAGTCGGTGTTGGGCGACAGGTTATTTTGCGCCCGGCAACCCAAAAGCGTTATATGGAATTGACTGAACCCACCCTGCATGATCAACGTCCTGATTTGCAACGTGTCCAAGATGAAATAAGCGATTTGGAAGTTTCGGTAGATTTTAGTGTTTTAAAAAAATTACCAAAAGTTTTGCGTGAATCAGATTGGAAGGTAACCGTAACGGTAATTGACAATGCGTTAGCGGATGTAGAGCCGGGCGATACCACCGAACAACGCTACGCAGTTGCTTATGACCTTGGCACAACCACAGTTGTTGCTACCTTGCTTGATTTAAGTACTGGAACTCCACTGGCAGTTAAATCAATGCTAAATATGCAACAGCCTTATGGAGCAGACGTAATTTCACGAATTTCTGCAACCATGATGGATGAATCAGCCTTGGCACGTTTGCAAAAAACTGCTTCAGAAACATTAAATGGATTAACTCAAGAGGTAATCCAAGAAGCAAATATTGACGCTAATCATGTTTATGAAATCGCAGTTGCAGGTAATGCCACTATGGTGCAGCTTGCACTTGGTGTTTATCCAGAGCCAGTAGGTGTTGCACCTTTTATTACCGCCACTCATTCATGGCCTATGTTATTTGCTAAAGATTTTGGAATCATAATTAATGAAAACGCAAGGGCATTTGTGTTTCCGTCATTTGGCGCTTATGTAGGTGGCGATATAGTTTCTGGGGTTTTAGCAACGGGAATGGATCGCGACAAGCGCACCAGACTTTTTATAGATGTTGGCACCAACTGCGAAATAATTCTTAGCAACGGTGAAAAAATCCTAGCCACCGCCGCCCCAGCCGGACCAGCATTTGAAGCAGCGTCGATTGCCTGTGGCATGCGTGCCGCAGACGGCGCGATTGAAGTAGTAACAATTGAACAAGAACAGTTGAAACTTCAGGTGATTGGTGATGTGGAGCCAATTGGGTTATGTGGATCTGGCTTAGTAGACGCCTGTGCACAACTATTTAAGGTTGGGCTATTAGATAGCAGCGGTAAATTTGTAACTAACGAAGCGGCATTAAAAATATCGCCAATACTTGCAAAAAATTTAATAACGCTGGATTCAGGTGAGCGAGTTTTCATTTTACACGGCGATAGCGAGAATCCTAAAGTTTATTTATCACAGCGAGATGTGCGAGAACTTCAATTTGCAAAAGCTTCAATCGCCACCGGATGGCGTTTACTTTTGGATGAATTAAATTTAGTTGATATGGATGTACAGCAAGTTTTGCTCGCCGGCTCATTTGGCTCTTATCTATCGCCTGCCTCAGCGGTGGCAATTGGTTTGGTTCCTAAATTGCCGGTGATACGAATAGTTTCCGCCGGCAACGTTGCTGGCGAGGGAGCAAAAATGGTTTTACTATCTCAAACCGAACGTAGTGGTGCTGTTGCATTACTAAATGAAGTTGATTATGTAGAGCTCTCTGATCGGCAAGATTTTAATGACAAGTTTGTAGATGAACTTGCCTTTCCGGCATAACTATGGCCACAGTTAAATTTTATGCAGCAGCTAGACAATTTGCTAAAACTAAAGAAGTAAAATTACAGGTCAAAAATAAGATTGAGCTAGAAAATGAATTTAAAAAATTAGGGGAGTCAGATTTAACTAAGCTTGCTCAGATTTCCACCTTTTTAATTAACGGAAAACGACATTCACTAAATGAGATAACTGAAATTTTTGAGACAGATGTAATTGAAGTTTTACCACCCTTTGCTGGTGGATAAATCAGTTTACTTTTGCAAATTTTTCTCTAGAGGTACGCACTGCAATTGTAAAACAAAGAATAGAGATAATTGCAGGAACCATTAAAACTAGCGGAGTGTATTCACTTCCTACTCTAGAGATAACTAGGCCAGTTATTGACGGAAAGATTAACCCACCTGTCACGCTAAAGGCAAAAATAATCCCGACAATTCTTGCGTTACCAGGAACTAATCTAATTATCCAACTCATTCCGACTGGAAACACGATAGAACAGGTCAGCCCTAAAAGCGCAATTGCAAGATAGTGCCATTCAATTAATTGAAATAAAAGTAGTGCGGGTAACACTGCGTACGAACTTTGCAGAGTAAGTCTTCTTAAATTAACGGCATGGATAAACCTAATTAAAGTTAGACGCCCTAAAAATAAAAATATAAAATAGGTTGTGGTGCCAAGCGAAGCTGCAGAAGTAGAGTAACCCTTATCTTCTAGCATGGTTGGGATCCAGCCAGTCGCGCTAATTTCTGCACCAACGTAGGTGGTTAATCCCAATAAAATAAAGAGAATCGTGACCCATTCTCGAGTATTTCTATTTGGATTTGGAATGTGCGTCAGATAGCCAGAAACATTTCTAAAGTAAAAACTGCCTACAATCATTATGACAACAGCAAAAGTCACTAGAAAAAGATCAAAATATTTGTTAATTATTGATCCGATTAACAACGGAAAGATAATCGAGCCAAGTGCAAACGCGGTGTTGTTGAAATTAATTCGCCTAGAAGCTCTCACCCCACCAACTGAAGTTAGGTACTGACTTATTGCTACTTGTGTGAAACTGTTTGATAATCCAATTACCCAGATAGCCACGAGCGTTAGCGCCCAAGTTGGTACAAAAGAGATCATTAGGACCCCTATAGAAATCCCTAACGTTCCGATAGACCCAGCAATTCTGGCTGGAATTTTATCTACTATGAATGTTGACGACAGCACTCCACATAGCGCACCAAAACCGGCTACCGCAAAAAGTGAACTAACCGTCGCGATTGAAATATCAAATTTTTTAACAAAAAACGGAACCATAACGCCATAAGCTGAAACAAACCCACCAAACATCGCGGTCATAGTTACCACCGCACGCAGGCTTTGCGGAGCCATTTTTAAATTTGGTTGCAATTGACTCTTTCTGAGAAAGAGTCTAGCCCCCGATAGCAGACATGGGTCGAATTGGCTGGACAAAGTCAGGCTCGCCAATACCGTGCCCTCGTTTTTTTTGTGACACGTTTGCTTTAATGATCGCCCTTAGCTCATCATCTGTTGCATTGTTTCTTAAAGGGATTCGCAAGTCAGATTCTTCACTAGCAAAAAGGCAGTTTCTTAGTTGACCATCAGAGGTTAAGCGAAGCCGATCACAGTTACTGCAAAATGGCGCACTCACTGAAGCGATAATTCCAACTTTTATATTTGTGCCTTCAATTGAAAATAGTTCAGCCGGGTCAGACCCACGATTTTTTAGGCTTACTAATTTGTATTTCTTGCTTAATGCCTCAAAAATTTCTTGTTGCGTGATCATCAAATTTTTATCCCATGCGTGCTGTGCATCAAGTGGCATTTGCTCAATAAACCTCAGCTCAAAATTATTTTCAATAGCCCAATCAAGTAATAAAATTGCTTCATCATCATTAATGTTACGCATCAAAACTGAATTAATTTTAATTGGAAACCCCGCTAATTTAGCAGCCGAAATACCTGCCATTGTTTCTTCAAAACCGTCGCGACGAGTCAGTTCTTTAAAAGTATTTGGATTTAGCGTATCTAAACTAATATTTAATCTTTTTAGACCTGCTGACTTTAATTCAAAAGCCAATTTATCAAGTCGCGTTGCATTAGTTGTCATTGAAATTTCAGGCTTAGTAGGAAGTTTGTTCAATACTTTTACAATGTCGAGAATTTCAGGATGTAGCAAGGGCTCACCACCTGTTAATCTAATTTCACTTATTCCTAATTCGCATAAGATCCCCACAACACGATTCAACTCTTCTGCAGTTAGATGTTTTGCCTTACTGATCCAATCAACACCAGATTCAGGCATACAATATGTACAACGTAAGTTACATTTGTCTGTAAGAGAGACTCTTAAGTCTTTGTGTACTCTTTCAAATTTATCAATTAAAGTCACGCTGAATTAACCCACTCGTTGCTACCATCAATAAAAATTTGATTCTTCCAAACTGGAATTTTCTCTTTTATTTCTTCAACTAATATCCGATTAACATCGAAAGCCTCAGCACGGTGCGCCGAAGCAGTAACAACATAAAAAGCTAAGTCACCAATTGTCAGCGTCCCCAGCCGGTGGCTTACCCCAATTGCGACGCGAGGATATTTGACGGTGATTTTTTCAGCAATTTCTTGAACCACTTTTAAAGCAGATTCATGTCCCTCGTATTGCAGCTGTTTTACCTCGCGGTTTTTGTCATGATTTCGAACTACACCTTGAAATTCGACCACCGCGCCAGATTCTGCTGAACAAACTCGAGTTTTGATATTGGCGGTATTTATAGGTTTATCTGTTATCTCGGCGATTAATACTCCCACCCCTTGACTATATATATAGACGGTAGAATTAACTTCCTGAGTAGATCGGGCAATCGCGGCGAAAGCTGAGGAAAGTCCGGGCTTCAAAGAGCATGGTGGTGGATAACATCCACCCGGGGCAACCCGAGGGAAAGTGCAACAGAAAGTAAACCGCCGAGAAATCGGTAAGGGTGAAACGGTGGTGTAAGAGACCACCAGCAATTTGGGTGACCAGATTGGCTAGGTAAACCCCACCAGAAGCAAGGTCAAGAGGAAGAAAGAAATTTCTTC
>CAZXCT010000063.1:0-7163 GCA_964639395.1 uncultured Bifidobacterium sp. | reverse complement strand
AACATTAGGTGTGAAGGTAGTTTCGCCCGGCGCAAAATTAGAGATTAAATCTGCACCAGGATTAAGCGTGCAAATTTTTAAAGTAGAACCAAAAACTAAAATTAAAGAAGTGCGGGCAGAGATACATTCTCAAATGAAGTTAGTAATTTAATTTAAGCAAGAAGTAACAGCACTAAATTTTGTTTCAATTTCTTTTAATTCACTAGCAGGATCACTACCGGCCACAATGCCAGCGCCGGCGAATAGCCGCGCAGTATTACTTTGCAGCTGTGCGCAACGTAAGGCAATGCCGAACTCACCATTACCATTAGCGTCGAACCAGCCAATTGGACCCGCGTATCTACCGCGATCCATTTGCTCGAGCTCGCCAATTAAAACTCGTGCTCGACTTTTTGGTGTTCCACAAACTGCGGCAGTTGGGTGTAATGAACCGGCCAAGGCAAGTGCCGGCGCATTGTCTACTAACACCCCACGCACGTCTGTTGCTAAGTGCGCCAAGTTTGCCAAGGTGAGTACAACTGGCGCTGGTGGCACACTCATGTCAGTGCAATGTAGTGCCAAAGCGTCAGCCACAGATTTAACAGCAAATTCATGTTCAGCAATGTCTTTTTCACTTGCTAAAAGCGCTTGCGCCATCTGATTGGAGTCGCTACTTCTTGCAATGGTGCCAGCTAACACTCGAGAGAGTACTTGTTCATTGTCTTTTCTAACCAATAATTCAGGTGTCGCGCCTACTAATCCAGCTACGGCAAATGCCCAACATTCATCAAAATTCTTAGCAAGATTTTTCATTAAATATCTTGGGTCAATTGCAGTATCGCTAACAGCAATTAAGTCTTTTGCTAAAACAACTTTGTCTATCTCGCTATTTTCAATTCGTTCAATTGCATTGGTAACGGCGGCTTGCCATTTATCATCAGAAAGCGCACCAGTTTGATAGCGAAGATTTGTTGGGCTAGCCACAGTAAATTTTTTGTTAAAAATCTGCTTACTTACTTCATTTATATCGCCATCGCCAAAAATTGTTAGCCATGAGCCGATTTCATTACGTCCCACTAAATATTTTGGAACAATCACCAACGAGGGTTCGTTAAAAGCATCAAAAGCAAAAGAGGCAAAGGCAATTGGGCCAGAGCCTTGTGACTGTACGAGGTCTTCAATTACTAAATTTGAAACAAATTGCTTCCACCATTTTTGGGCTCGAGAGAATCTCTCGGTGCCAATAAATTCTTCTTTGGCGACTTCGCCCCACCCAACGATCCCTTTTGATCTTCTTACCCAGCTGAGCGGATTTTCATCAGGCAAAATATCTAATAGATCCACCTCGCGCTCGAGCCAGACAGTTCGAACGGACATCTTCTCAGTCATGACTCAATGCTAGAGCGACTCTAATGTTTTCGCGAAAGCGATGTCTGAAAAGATAAAGCCATGAGCACAGCTGACCTATCCAAAAACCCTAAAGAGGTTGCTCGGATGTTTGATGCAGTTGCTAAGCGCTATGACATTACTAATGAGATATTGGCTTTTGGGCAGACAAAAATTTGGCGGCAAGCGACAGTAAACGCGGTCGACCCACAAGAAAATGAAAGAATTTTAGATTTAGCTGCCGGTACCGGAACCAGCTCTTTACCGTTTTTCAAAAAAGGTGCGCAAGTTATTGCGGGGGATTTTTCATTAGGAATGCTAGAAGTCGGAAAATCCCGAAATCAACAATTGACATTTTGTGCCATGGACGCACTCAAATTGCCATTTAGCGACGAGACATTTGATGCGGTAATCATTTCTTTTGGAATAAGAAATGTAAGCGACCGCTCGGCTGCATTGAGTGAAATCAGACGGGTTTTAAAGACAGGTGGACGGCTAGTTATCTGCGAATTCTCTACCCCGAATATTTCGGTGTTGCGGGTGCTATATGTGCAGTATCTTTTAAAATATTTGCCAAAAATAGCAAATTATGTTGCAAGTAACCCACAAGCATATGTTTACCTAGCAGAGTCAATCCGTGCTTGGCCTGATCAAAAGATGTTGGCAGAAGAAATTACTAAGCAGGGCTTTAACTCGGTTTCATGGCGTGATTTAACTTTTGGAATTGTGGCGCTACATCGCGGTCGCAAGTAACACGATTTAGTCATAGAATTGTCCGATATCGTGAAGATTTTCACAAAGACCTAAAGGTAGGAATTCAGCGTGACCGACGCAGACGTGATTGTGGTGGGGGCGGGCCCGTCTGGCTCAACTACAAGTTATTACTTAGCGCAAGCAGGATTGAAAGTTTTATTGCTTGAAAAAACTCAGTTTCCGAGAGAAAAGGTTTGTGGCGATGGCTTAACTCCGCGGTCGGTTAAGCAACTGCTAGATATGGGAATAGAACCCACCGAAGAAAACGGTTGGATTAAAAATAAAGGATTGCGAATTATTGCTGGCAAACACCGCCTGGAGTTGCAGTGGCCAGAATTAGAAAGCTTTCCGAATTATGGGTTAATTAGAACCCGCCAAGATTTTGACGAGATACTTGCCAATAGAGCCAAAAGCGCTGGAGTTGATTTAAGAGAAAATACTCGCGTACTCGGCCCGATTAGAGATGATGTAACTGGCCGCGTTATTGGAGTAAATGCAAAAAATAATGATGGAAATATTTCTTACCGCGCACCGTTTGTAGTAGCGGCTGATGGTGTTTCTGCAAGAATGGCTTTGGCGTTAGGTTTACAACGTAGAGAAGATCGCCCCATGGGTGTGGCAGTTAGAACTTATTACAAATCACCGAGAACAAATGATGACTACATGGAGTCATGGTTAGAGCTTTGGGATGGAGACAAACTACTGCCAGGCTACGGCTGGATTTTTGGGGTAGGCGACGGAACTAGCAATGTGGGATTAGGAATATTAGATTCCTCTCCAGCTTTTCAAAGTATTGACTATAAAGATTTGCTTAAAAAATGGCTTGAGCAAACTCCACACGAGTGGGGCTATCGCGATGAAAATATGGTCGGAGAAATTCGTGGCGCGGCATTACCAATGGGATTTAATCGTCAACCTTTTTACACACAAGGATTAATTTTAGTAGGAGATTCTGGCGGAATGGTTAATCCATTCAATGGTGAAGGCATCGCCTATGCAATGGAATCAGGAAAAGTAGCCGCAGAAGTTATTGCTAATGCTGCCACTGCCACCAACGCTTTTCAGCGCGAGAAATTACTGCAGCAGTACCCAGCATTAATGAAAGAGCGACTTGGCGGGTACTACACGCTAGGAAGAATTTTTGTGAAAATAATTGGCCACCCAGAAGTAATGAAAATCGCCACTAAATATGGAATGGGCTATGACCGATTAATGAAATTTACCTTGAAATTGTTGGCTAATTTAACCGATCCCAACTCAAAAGAAACCTCAGATCGAATTATTAATGCGCTAAGCCGAATCGCGCCCGCCGCTTAATCACAAACGCACAAAGTCATGTCGAGGTATATTTTTGTTGGGTCAGATAAGTAACTAGACTGAGTTTGTACAGATTTTCACAAGCGCCTTTTCATTAAAAAAGAGGAGTCCTCTTGAACGCTGCATGGCCTGTCATCGGGCTCGGCGCTATCGCTCTTGGTTTTGCGATTATTTCAATTGTGCTTGGCGCTTTAACTGGGCCAAAAAAATATAACCGAGCAAAACTTGATTCATATGAATGTGGAATTGAACCGACACCGCAACCAACCGGCGGCGGAAAGTTCCCTATCAAGTACTACTTAGTGGCCATGATGTTCATTATTTTTGATATCGAAATAATCTTTTTATACCCGTGGGCAGTAGCTTTTGATCAGTTAAATCTTTTTGCGGTAGTTGCCATGCTGTTGTTCTTATTCAACATAATGGTTGCTTATGTCTATGAATGGAAACGCGGCGGATTGGAATGGGAGTAACTCTTGGGTATTGAAGAAAAACTTCCGAGTGGGGTTCTTTTAACTTCCGTTGAAAAACTAGCGGGCTATGCTCGCAAATCTTCAATGTGGCCGGCAACTTTTGGTTTAGCTTGCTGCGCGATAGAAATGATGGCATCAGGTGCCGGACGTTACGACCTCGCAAGATTTGGTATGGAAGTATTTCGCGCCTCGCCGCGTCAAGCAGATTTAATGATTGTGGCCGGAAGAGTCAGCCAAAAAATGGCGCCGGTACTTCGACAAATTTACGATCAAATGGCAGAGCCGAAGTGGGTTTTAGCAATGGGCGTTTGCGCCTCAAGTGGTGGAATGTTTAACAATTACGCAATTGTGCAGGGCGTAGATCATGTGGTGCCAGTTGACATGTACTTGCCGGGCTGTCCGCCAAGACCCGAAATGTTGATTGATGCAATTTTGAAGATTCATGATCAAGTAATGGATAAAAAATTAGGGTCTAACGCTAAAAAAGAAATCATTAAAAATGAAAATATTGCACTGAAGGCATTGCCTTTGATTGAGTCAACAGGATTATTGCGATGAGTGATGACAAAAATTTAGTTGATTTAAATCAAAATATTTCAATCAAAAGCGTGAACACTGGCGCCTTTGGCCCCAGCGAAGCGGCAGACACTTCAGGTTTTGGTGGCTTAGTTGAGGTTGTCACTTCACGTGCGGCTGCTACCCGTCCATTTGGCGGCTGGTTTGATCAGATTTGTGATGAGTTAGCACGGGCTTTACGCGAAAGCGGATTGAGCTTTGAGCAAGTAGTTTCAAAAGTAGTAATTGCCCAAGATCAAATAACTTTTGAAGTTAAAAGAGAGCACTTAGTAAATTTTGCCCAAGTTTTAAGGGATGATCCGGCACTACGTTTTGAAATGTGCCTTGGGGTAATGGGCGCACATTGGCCAAAAGAGAAAGATAAAGAACTACACGCAATTTATCCCTTTTTATCTATCACCCATAATAAAAGAGTTTTTGCTGAAGTAACTGCACCAGATTCTGACCCGCATATTCCTTCTTTGACCGGAATTTACGCAGCCAATAATTGGCACGAGCGCGAAGTTTTTGATTTTTTTGGAATTATCTTTGACGGACATCCGGCACTCACCAGAATACAAATGCCAGATGATTGGTCGGGTCATCCGCAAAGAAAAGATTATCCGCTCGGTGGAATCCCAGTTGAATATAAAGGTGCAACTATTGCTCCGCCTGATGAACGCCGGAGTTACCGCGGATGAGTACAGATATGTTTTCGCCATCATTTGAGACAACCGAAGGAAAGGTTTATAACGTTTCGGGCGGAGATTGGGAAACCATTGAAGGTGGCACACCTGGTGAAAAATCTCGCATGGTTATCAATATGGGCCCGCAGCATCCGTCAACTCACGGGGTATTGCGTTTAATTTTAGAAGTTGAAGGCGAAACCATTATTCAGGCACGTTGTGGAATTGGCTATTTGCATACTGGAATTGAAAAGAACATGGAGTTTAGAAATTGGGTGCAAGGCACCACCTATGTAACTCGCATGGATTATTTGACTCCAATTTTTAATGAGACCGCTTACTGCCTAGCAGTCGAAAAGCTTTTAGGCATTACTGATCAAATCCCTGAACGCGCATCGACAATTCGCGTGATGATGATGGAATTAAATAGAATTTCTTCACACTTAGTTGCGTTAGCTACCGGTGGTATGGAGCTAGGTGCCTTAACTGCTATGACTAACGGATTTAGAGATCGCGAATTAATATTAGATATTTTTGAAATGGTTACGGGCCTAAGAATGAATATGGCATATGTAAGACCGGGTGGCGTAGCACAAGACCTGCCAGCGGGGGCAGAGCAAAAAATTCGTGACACAGTAAAACTGCTTCGCAAACGTCTTTTAGACAACAAGAGCATTTTAGTTGGCAACCCAATCTGGATGATGCGCACAAAAAATGTAGGTGTTTTAGATTTAACTGGTTGCATGGCTTTAGGTATTACTGGCCCAGTATTACGTTCAACTGGATTGCCTTGGGATCTAAGAAAGTCACAGCCTTATTGTGGATATGAAAATTATGAATTTGATGTGGTAACCGAAACAACCGCAGACACATATGGAAGATTTTTAATTCGCGTTGAAGAAATGAATCAGTCTTTAAATATTGTTGAGCAAGCCTTAGATCGCTTAAAGCCAGGGCCGGTAATGGTAGAAGATAAAAAAATTGCCTGGCCAAGTCAATTAGCATTAGGTGGCGATGGTTTAGGTAATTCACTTGAACACATAAGAAATATTATGGGCACCAGCATGGAAGCGTTAATTCATCACTTCAAATTAGTTACCGAAGGTTTTCAAGTGCCAGCAGGACAAGCTTATGTGGCAGTTGAATCACCTCGCGGAGAGCTCGGCGCATTTGTAGTTAGTGATGGTGGTACAAAACCATATCGCGTTCACTTTAGAGATCCATCTTTTAATAATTTACAAGCAGTTTCTGCGATGGGTGAAGGCGGACAAGTTGCAGATCTAGTTGCGGCAGTTGCCAGTATTGATCCAGTTATGGGTGGTGTTGATAGATGATTGCCCCTATTACTGAGGTAGAAATTAAACAGTTGGATCAACTTGCTAAAAAATACCCAGAACGTCGCAGCGCGTTACTTCCGATGTTGCATTACGTACAAGCCGTGCAAGGGCAAGTTTCACCCGCCGGCATTGCCGCCTGCGCAAAAGTTTTAGATCTAACTCCAGCCGAAGTTGCCGGAGTTGCCACTTTTTACACAATGTACAAGCGCTATCCCCTTGGAAAGCATCACATTGGAGTTTGCACGAACTCACTTTGTGCAATTTTAGGTGGCGACGAACTTTGGCGAGAATTATCAGAAACTTTAGGGGTAGGTCATGATGAAACAACCGATGACAAGATGTTCACCCTCGAAAGAATTGAATGCCAAGCCGCTTGCACAATGGCGCCAGTAATTACAGTTAATTGGGAATTTTTCGACAATATGAATCCAATAAAGGTAAAAGAATTGATTCAAAAACTTAAAACTGGTGCCCCGGTGCAGTCAACTAGAGGTGCTTCAATTACTTCAATTTTGGATACTGAAAAAGTATTAGCCGGATTTAATGATGGCAAATCTGAAGAAGCCAATGCAATCGATGACGCGATGTTGGCAGGATTAAAAGTAGCCAAGTCACGCGGGATGCGTGCACCTAAAGGCGAGGGGTTTTAGCTATGGCATTAACTCCGATTTTGACTG
>CAZXCT010000062.1:0-7290 GCA_964639395.1 uncultured Bifidobacterium sp. | reverse complement strand
AATGATGGCGAGCTTATTGTTCGCCCACCAGTTGTGACCGTAATGGGTCACGTTGATCATGGTAAGACAAAGTTACTTGACGCCATCAGAAAAACAAATGTTGTTTCTAGTGAAGCAGGCGGAATCACCCAGCACATAGGTGCTTATCAAGTTGATGCCCACATCGCTGGCAATGATCGCAAAATAACTTTTATTGACACACCTGGTCACGAGGCATTTACGGCAATGCGTGCTCGCGGTGCGAAGGTTACCGATATTGCAATTTTGGTAGTTGCGGCAGACGATGGTGTAAAACCTCAAACGGTAGAGGCGCTAAATCACGCACAAGCGGCTTCCGTGCCGATTGTGGTAGCGGTGAACAAAGTAGACAAACCAGGAGCAGACCCAACAAAAGTAAGAGGTCAATTAACTGAATATGGCCTAATTGCTGAAGAATACGGCGGTCAAACCATGTTTGTTGACGTCTCAGCGATTAATGGTCAAGGCATCGAGCAATTACTTGAAGCTGTGGTTTTGACGGCGGATGCCGCTTTGGAGCTAACTGCCTCAGAGTCTCAATCAGCGCAAGGTGTTGCGATTGAAGCACATCTAGATAAAGGCCGTGGCCCAGTTGCCACCGTCTTAGTGCAAAGAGGAATTCTTCGCCAAGGTGATTCGTTAGTAGTTGGTGATGCCTTCGGAAGAGTCCGCGCAATGCTTGATGAACATGGAGCGCAACTTGAACAAGCTGGCCCTTCACGTCCAGTGCAGGTGTTGGGATTAACTTCTGTGCCGGGTGCGGGCGATACCTTTTTAGTAGTTGAAGAAGATCGAATTGCGCGACAAATTGCCCAAGCTCGATCATCGCGCGGACGCAATGCGCAACTAGCACGTAGCCGCACACGTCGAACGCTAGAAGACGTTCTCGACACCATGAAGAAGGGTGAAGTCTCTGAACTTCGCTTGATAATTAAGGGTGACGTTTCTGGTTCAGTAGAAGCCTTAGAAGATGCGCTATTGAAATTAGAGGTTGGCGAAGAGGTCGAATTGCGCGTAATACATCGCGGGGTCGGTGCCATTGTTAACAGTGACGTTATGTTGGCAACAGCATCTGAGGCAATCATTATTGGTTTTAACGTTAGACCCGAAGCCGGCGCTAGAGAACTGGCTGATCGCGAAGGTGTAGATATTCGTTATTACACAATTATTTACCAAGCCATCGAAGAAGTTGAAAAAGCACTCAAGGGCCTACTCAAGCCAATTTACGAAGAAGTTGCTTTGGGCTCAGCCGAAGTTCGTGACATTTTCAAGAGCAGCAAGTTTGGAAACATTGCCGGTGTATTTATAAAGAACGGAACAATAAAGCGAGGCACAAAAGCCCGTTTAGTTCGCGATGGCACCGTAGTAGCAGAAAGCCTCACCATCGATTCACTAAGAAGATTCAAAGATGATGCTAGCGAATTAAAAGAAGGCTATGAGGGTGGTATTTCGTTCGATAACTTTAATGACATCAAGGTAGATGACGTTATTGAAACTTATGAACTACGCGAAAAGCCCAGAGAATAAAAGAGTAATTAATGGCAGATATCGAAATCGGTGGCACTAAGCGCGGACGCGCAGCTTATTCTTTAGATGAAGTTGCCATTGTTCCTACGCGACGCACGCGTCAGCCAGATGAAGTTTCAACAAAATGGCAAATCGATGCTTATGAATTTGCGTTTCCAATTATGGCAGCACCAATGGATTCTATTTCTTCGGTTGAGAGCGTAATCAAATATGGCAAACTAGGTGGGCTCGCCGTTTTAAATTTAGAAGGATTATGGACACGATATCAAGATCCACAAAAGCAATATAAAGAAATTTTGGCTAGTAATGCAACAGACGCAATTAAGGTACTGCAAAAAATTTACGCTGAGCCAGTTAAGCCTGAGTTAATTAAATTAAGAATTTCACAAATCAAAGACGCCGGGCAAACCGTTGCAGCATCGCTCACCCCAGGAAGCGTTGTTGAATTTTCAAAAGATGTTATAGACGCTGGGGTAGATATCTTTGTAATTAGAGGAACAACCGTTAGTGCCGAGCATGTTTCTACCAATGGCGAAAACCTAAATCTTAAAGAATTTATTAAAAAATTAGATGTGCCAGTGATTGTTGGTGGATGCGCCTCGCATCAAGCCGCACTACATTTAATGCGCACTGGTGCCGCTGGGGTTTTGGTTGGATTTGGTGGCGGCGCCTCTCACACCACTAAAGATGTATTAGGCGTGCGTGTGCCCATGGCGACAGCGATAGCAGATGTGGCAGCAGCAAGAAGAGATTACTTAGATGAATCTGGTGGACGTTATGTTCACGTAATTGCTGATGGATCAATTGGAACAAGTGGCGACATCGCAAAAGCCTTGGCGATGGGCGCAGATGCAGTGATGATAGGAAGCCCGTTGGCGAGAGCGACAGACGTACCGGCGCAGGGTAAACACTGGGGAATAGAAGCAACCCACGCTGAATTGCCCCGTGGCACCGTTGTTGATTTAGGGGCAGTGGGAACGCTAGAAGAAATACTCTTTGGCCCGTCCACCCGTGCCGATGGCACTATGAATTTAGTAGGTGCGCTCAAGCGCTCAATGGCTACAAGTGGCTATAGCGACCTTAAAGAGTTACAGCGCATTGAAGTTGTAATTGACCCTAAATACTAATCAGCCAATCAAAGTAGACTTTGAACGTGGAGCAAAAAGTATTAGTTGTTGATTTCGGGGCACAATATGCCCAATTGATAGCACGGCGCATCAGAGAAGCTGGGATTTATTCAGAAATAGTTCCGCACACAATTAAAAAAGAAGATTTAATCAAAAAAAATCCTGCGGCAATAATACTTTCAGGTGGACCATCAAGTGTCTACCAAACAGCTGCGCCCAAGTTAGAGAGTGAAATATTTGAAACAGATATACCAACTTTCGGAATTTGTTATGGTTTTCAAGCAATGGCGCAAGCGCTAGGTGGTGAAGTGGCCCAAACCGGGGATCGGGAGTATGGGTCGACTTTATTAAACGTCGAAGTGAAATCTAAATTATTTCGCGCGCTTAATCCGCAACAAGAAGTTTGGATGTCACACGGTGATGCTGTGACAAAAGCTCCAAAAGATTTTTTGGTAACTGCCACCAGTAGTGGGGCACCAGTAGCGGCTTTTGAATCAACCATAAAACCATTTGCTGGAGTGCAATTTCACCCTGAGGTGCTACACACCACAAATGGTCAAAAAGTGTTAGAGCATTTTCTTTACGATATTGCCAAAATTAAACCAAGCTGGACTCCAGCTAACATCACAGAAGAATTAGTAGCACAAATTAAATCTCAAGTTGGATCCGCTCAAGTAATTTGTGGCTTATCAGGCGGGGTAGATTCTGCAGTTGCTGCTGCTTTAGTACAAAAAGCAGTGGGTGCTCAATTAACGTGTGTATTTATTGACCATGGGCTATTGCGAAAAGGCGAGCGTGCGCAAGTAGAAAAAGATTTTGTAAAGGCTACAAATGTAAAATTAGTTGTTAAAGATGAAGCAGCAAGATTTATCGGGGCACTCGCTGGAGTTAAAGATCCTGAGCAAAAAAGAAAAATTATTGGGCGTGAGTTCATTAGAAGTTTTGAAGATGCCGCTAACGAGTTAGTTGCCAAAACGAGTGGCGAAATTAAATTTTTGGTGCAAGGGACGCTTTATCCCGATGTAGTGGAATCCGGCGGGGGAGCTGGCACGGCAACGATAAAGTCCCATCACAATGTGGGCGGATTGCCAGATGATTTGAAGTTTGAACTAGTTGAACCTTTGCGTGCTTTATTCAAAGATGAAGTGAGAAAAGTAGGCAAATTATTAGGCCTGCCAAATGAAATCGTCAATCGTCATCCGTTTCCGGGGCCAGGATTGGCAATCAGAATTGTTGGTGAAATTACCGATGAGAATTTAGCGATCTTGCGCGAAGCCGATGCAATTGCGCGCGAAGAGGTAACCAAGGCTGAATTGGATGAAAGTATTTGGCAATTTCCGGTGGTGCTCTTAGCGGATGTTCGCAGCGTTGGAGTGCAAGGTGACGGAAGAACGTACGGACACCCAATAGTTTTACGGCCCGTCTCGAGCGAAGATGCGATGACAGCGGATTGGTCACGCTTGCCTTATGAATTGCTGGCGAAGATATCAAATCGCATCACTAATGAAGTTTCTGCAGTAAATCGCGTTACTTTGGATATAACTAGTAAACCGCCTGGAACCATTGAATGGGAATAGTTAGTTTTTGTGGCATAGTGTGAGTATGGAAATGATTTATAGTTGGTTGGTAATTTTTCACTTCATTGGGCTTGCTTCATTAGTAGGTGGGTTCTTAGTGCAAATGCGTGTTAAGCCTCGAAAAGTTAATGCGGCAATGTTTCATGGTGCGCTCACCCAACTAGTAACAGGCTTAGCTTTAGTTGGATTAATTGGCGCTGACTTGGTTGACAAAACTGTCGATTACAACATCATAACTGTCAAATTATTAATAACTTTAGTTGTTACCTATTTAGTAATAAAGAATCGTAAAAAAGAAAGTGTCACAAATGGACTTTATGGTGCCATTGGCGGACTTTCAATTTTGAATATAGTTATTGCAGTTTTATTTTAAGTATTAGCCACAAAAAAAGCTTCAGCTAATTCACCTTTGGCTAAGTTAGCTCTTTCTGAAACTGTTTGCATCCAATTAGTAACAAGTTCACGCAAATTATCAACGTGCGCAGTTTGGGAGTGATGGGCTGCGAGTGCTGCGAATTTTTTTTCAATTTGGTTGGTAACTACCTGATAATAATTAGGATTTGGATGACCCAATAGCCAAATTTGATTTACCTTCCAAGGTGCATACCCTTCGGCTAGTAATTCTGGAAAGGCAAATTGATTTCGCGCATCTGGATAAACCGCTTGAACCACACTTTCACCAACCGCAAGATGATCTGGGTGAGAGGCAAAAATTCTTTCCCAATTTCGCTCAGGGGACTGAGTTATCAAAATTTCTGGCTGCGCGATTCGAATTTGCTTTACAAATTTTTTTCTCAAATCCAAGGTAGAAAATACCGATCCATCTAGTTCACCTAAGAAGGTGATATCGCTGACCCCAAGCGCCGCACCAGCAGCAATTTGCTCTGCACGTCGAATTTGTGCCATTTGCTCACGAGAAATTGAGGCGTCCTCACCGCCTTGATTTCCGTCTGTAGTTATTACATAACTCACCTGTGCGCCCGCTTCAACCAGCTGAGCGATCGTTCCGCCAGCACCAAAGTCGATATCATCTGGATGGGCCGTAATGACCAATATTTTTGTGCCCGACTTCACCGATTCAAGGGGCGAGAGATTGCTCTGATTCATCGGTACCAACTTAGACTCACTCTGTGTTAGAAAAAGCGCAGACCCTAGACGATCTAAATCCCCGCCAGCGTGAAGCAGTAGTTCATCAAAGCGCTCCGTTATTAATAGTGGCAGGTGCGGGCTCGGGTAAAACAAGAGTGCTTACTCGCAGAATTGCCTTTTTATTATCTGATCGAGCGGTACAGCCAGATCAGATTTTAGCAATTACATTCACTAATAAAGCTGCCAGTGAAATGAAAGAACGAGTGGCGGCTTTAGTTGGCCCAGTAGCTAAGTACATGTGGGTTTCTACTTTTCACTCAGCTTGTGTACGAATCTTGCGGCAAGATGGGCATCGACTAGGTCGTACTAGCACGTTTTCTATTTATGATTCGCAGGATTCTTTGCGAATGATAACCATGATTGCCAATGAGCTAGATGTGAACTCTAAACAATTAACACCACGGGCTATTGCAAATTTTATTTCTAATTTAAAAAGCGAATTAGTTGATGCAGAATCTTTTGCCCAAAAGGCTGAAAATGAGCAAGAAAAAACAATTGCTGAAATCTATCGAGAATACGATAGGCGGTTAACTCGAGCTAATGCCTTTGATTTTGATGATTTAATCGGTGCCAGCGTTGCCTTACTGCAGTTATTTAGTGAGGTAAAAGAAAAATACCGAAGAAAGTTTAAGCACGTATTAGTAGATGAGTATCAAGACACAAATCATGCACAATACATTCTGATAAAAGAGCTGGTGGGGGATGCCACCGATGAGATAAGTCAAGCCGAGCTGTGTGTAGTCGGGGATGCAGACCAATCTATTTACGCCTTTCGTGGCGCAACCATTCGAAATATAGAAGAGTTTGAAAGAGACTATGCAAATGCTAAAAGTATTTTGCTAGAGCAAAACTATCGATCTACTCAAAATATTTTGTCAGCAGCAAATGCTGTGATAAGTAAAAATGAAGACCGACGTGAGAAAAAGCTCTGGACCGATAGTGGCGCCGGCGAGCCGATTGTTGCTTATGTCGCAGACAATGAACACGACGAAGCATCCTTTATCGCACTTGAAATCGAGAATTTAAGAGAAGAAGAAAAGCGAACTTACTCTCAGATGGCGGTCTTTTATAGAACTAATGCCCAGTCGCGTGCTGTTGAAGAAATTTTTATTCGGGTAGGAATCCCGTATCGAGTTGTTGGTGGGGTTAAATTCTATGAGCGAAAAGAAGTAAAAGATGCGTTGGCTTATTTAAGGTCGATAGTAAATCCAAGTGATGAATTATCTGTAAAGAGAATTCTAAATGTACCGAAAAGAGGAATTGGTGATAAGGCAGAGTCAGTTATAGACGGCTATTCACTACGCCACCGAATAACTTTTTCGCAAGCAATTTCAGAAGCTAGTGAAATTAACGAGTTGACACCAAAAGCAAAAGCAGCGTTAGCTGAGTTTGATTTATTTATGAAAAAACTTAGACAGATGTTTTTAGAGAGTAAACCACCATCAGAAATTATTCATCAAATGCTGCAAGAGAGTGGGTATTTAGATAGCTTGTTGAATTCGCTAGATATTCAAGATCAGGCACGCGTAGAAAATCTCACCGAATTAGAATCAGTGGCTCGTGAATTTGAATCTCAAGGTATTGAAAATTTTGGTTTAGCAGAATTCTTAGAGCAAGTGTCTTTAGTAGCAGATTCAGATGAAATCCCAGATAATGATGAAGGCGTTGTGACGCTAATGACGCTACACACTGCTAAAGGACTTGAGTTTCCGGTGGTGTTTTTAACCGGCCTAGAAGAAGGAATCTTCCCTCATGCAAGAAGTCAAAACAACTTAAAAGAATTATCAGAAGAGCGTCGGCTAGCTTACGTAGGAATCACTAGAGCAAGAGAGCGATTATTTTTAACCAGGGCACTGTCAAGATCAGTCTGGGGGGCGCCATCTTTTAATCCG
>CAZXCT010000061.1:0-7319 GCA_964639395.1 uncultured Bifidobacterium sp. | reverse complement strand
GCGGCAATTTCGCTGACGCTGTTGGTGCTGATTTATGTATTAATGCCAATTAGCGGTGCTTTTTTAAACCCTGTTGTGGTTTTATTGGCACTTGTAAAAAAAGAAATAAAAGCAGTATTTGCCCTGTGGTTGATAGTGGCGCAAATACTGGGAGCGATTATGGGTGCTTTAGCGGCTAATTACTTTTTCACAGGGGATATTTGGCAATTTTCGAACTACGATCGTATTAGCCCACCAGTGTTTGCGGCAGAGATATTTGCAACATTTGGATTGATTTTTTTAATTGCACTAAAAGACAAAATTTATGACAAATCTGCTTTGGTGTTTTTGGTGCCGGCTTGGATATTTTCAGCAATATTTTTCACAAGCTCTACCGCTTTTGCTAACCCAGCGGTAAGTGTTGCTAGATACTTTACGGATTCATTTACTGGAATAGCATTAAATTCAGTACCGTGGTTTATTTTGGCAGAATTAATTGGGTTTGTGATTGCATTTTTACTTGCCAGAGCACTTTTAAAAAAATAGAAAGTTTGAAATTTACTTTATTGCTTGTGCACGTTTGCAGATGTTGTTAGCCATACCTTTAAATACAAAAACGTGAAATAGTGAAACTGACCACCAATAAGCGTGTCCGGCTAACCCGCGTGGGTAAAAAATAGCTCTTTGAATTAATTCACTTTGATTTGGGCCAATCGGTTTAATTTGAAACTCTAACCAAGCAAGCCCGGGGCTTTTCATTTCAGCACGAAGTCTTAATAGTTCACCAGGCTCGCGCGCTTCTACTCGCCAAAAATCTAATGCCTCACCAACATGCAGATGATCTGCATCGCGTCGACCACGTCGTAAACCAACACCACCCACCATGCGATCTAATACTCCACGTATCTGCCATGCCCAATCCATTGAAAAGTATCCGTGCTCGCCGCCGATTCCTTCAACTATCTTCCATAATTGTTCTGGGGTGGCATCAACTTTTATAGTCTGAACATCGCGATAAAGAGTTCCACCGGCCCAGTCGGGGTCGCTGGGTAATGGCTCAGCCGGAGCCCCGGCTACAGACGCGCTAGACCAACGCGTAGTAACTTGCGCTTCTTTGATGCGAGTTAAAGCAAGATCTAATGCAGTTTCAAAATCAGTTAAGCCTTCAGGGGGATCTGGAATATACTTTTTAATATCGCTCTCTGAGCAAACAACTTCGTTAACCAAACTTCGTACCAAGGGACGTGCAATTGCACCCGGTACTGGTGTTACAAATCCAACCCACAAACTAGAAAGTCGCGGCGTTAAAAGCGGAACCGTAATAATGATTCGCTTACGTAGTTTTGCAACTTTGGCATAGCGGTGCATCATTTCTTTATAAGTGAAAATATCTGGCCCACCGATATCAAAAGATCTATTGAGCACTTCTTTAATCCCGGCAGCGCCTACTAAATATCTCAAAACGTCTCTCACTGCTATTGGCTGAATTCGGGTGGTAACCCACTTTGGCGTGACCATAATTGGTAAGCGTTCAGTTAGATAGCGAAGCATTTCAAATGAAGCAGAGCCCGAGCCCAAGACAACCCCAGCGCGAAATTCGATAGTAGGAACTCCAGAATTTCTCAGTAGCTCTCCGGTCATTTCACGGGCGGCAAGATGCTCACTTAATTTTTGTTTTGGAATTATTCCACCCAAATAAATAATTTTTTTGATATTTTGCTCTTTGGAACAATCTGCAAAAATATTTGCCATGGCTTCTTCAATAGCTTTAAAGTTTTCACCTTGATTAATTGCGTGTAATAGGTAGTAAGCAACATCTACCCCGCTGAGTGCTTTTCGCATTGAGGTGGGATCTAGCGCATCTGCTTGAACCACTTCTACTTTGTCGTACCAAGGTAAATCCCGTAAGCGATCAGGAAACCTTGCCATTACTCTTACTCGATAGCCTTGATCTAAAAGTTGGCCTACTAAGCGTCCACCGATATAACCAGTAGCACCGGTAACGAGACAGAGTGTTGAATTGTTATCCATAAATTAATTTTTTACTAAATTTGATTCAATTAGTTTGATAATTTCAGGATCATCTGGCTGGGTGGTGGGTCTGAATCGATGAACTTCACCAGATGGTAAAACTAAAAACTTTTCAAAATTCCACATGACGCGTCCAGATTTACCACTAATATCTTTATTTTTGGTCAATTCTTTATAAATAGGGTGCGCATTACGTCCATTTACCTTCACTTTTTCAGTTATTGGAAAGGTAACTCCCCAAGTGGTAGCGCAATACTGCGAGATTTTTTCGGCGCTGGATAATTCTTGCAAAAATTGGTTTGAAGGAAACCCTAAAACGGTAAACCCTTGATCACCATACTTTTTTTGCATTTTTTCTAATGCTTCATATTGAGGTGATAATCCACAGCGCGAAGCCACATTGACGATTAAAACAACTTTATTTGCAAATTCTGAAAAAGTGGTATCGCGACCATCAAGCATTTTTATTGGGGATTGAACTAATGTCATAGTTAATTAAATCACGAATTTTTTGACCGGGCACTTTGGGCGATCGCCACCCCAGCAATTACTACCGCCACACCGACATATTCCAAGGTAAGAGGATATTCACCGAATAAAACCGCCGTATAGACAATTGCTACCAGCGGCACTAGGTAGTAAACGATTACCGTTTTTGATACACCTAGGTAGTTGACGGCATATGAATTTGCCGTATAGCCAAAGCCAGAAACAATTATCGACAGCGCCAACACCCCGAGCCAGCCAGTAAGTGAGGCGTTGGGGATCTCAGTCAGTAGGTCAGGAATTGTCGGGCTAAAAATAACTGCGCCCGGAATTGTTGCATAAAACGTAACAACCAAGGGGTGATATTTATTTACAAGTGGCTTTATAAATACAGAATAAAACCCTAAGGCAACTGCTGCAATTAACAGCAAAATTATTGCGTAACTTTCTTGTGAACTACCTGAGATACCTAAAAGATAAATTCCAAAAAAAGCAATAAAAACTCCAAACCATTTAATAAATGGGATTTTTTCTTTCCAGAGAAAAGCAGCCCCTAAAAATGCAAAAATTGGTGCGGTATTAATTATGGTGGCGGCGGTGCCGGCACTTGAAACTCTTTGACCTTCATAAATTAACCATTGGTATGAAGAAATACCTAATTGACCAACTAAAGCCGCCAAGAGTGCATCTTTAATCGGGATCTTTATTGAAAGCTTAAATGCCTTTATGAAAATAAATAAAGTTAACCCTGCCAATATTGATCGCAAAACGATTAAGGGCCCAGAAGTAAAAGACGATTCAGTTGCCATTACCCCGGGGTAAGCGGCAGCAAAGCATAGAACAGTTACAACTAATGAAAGGTTTGCGGGAGTTTTAAATTTTTTCAACTACCAAAGCATATGCTTTATTTAGCGATAGTTTACAAACTGGGTGGCAAAATCAAGGTCGGCATTTTTCACTAAGTCGATTGTTGCCTGTAAATCATCTCTTGATTTACTTGAAACTCGAACCTCTTCACCCATAATTTGGGTTTTGATTGATTTTGGGCCTTCATCGCGAATTAATTTAGTTACTTTTTTGGCTTGGTCTTGGCTTATTCCGCTATTGAAAGTGCCTTGAATTTTGTATATCTTGCCACTTGGCTTTGGATCCCCGGCTTTAAAGGCTTTTAGCGAAATTGAGCGCTTAACTAATTTTTCTTGAAAAACTTCTAAGGCAGCTTTTACCCGCTCTTCAGTGGATGATTCTATTTCAACCCCGAGTTCACCACTCCATTTAATTGTGGTTGAAGTATTTTTAAAATCGAAACGTTGGCTGAGCTCTTTGCCAGCTTGATTCAATGCATTGTCTGCTTCTTGACGATCTATTTTGCTAACAATGTCAAAGGAACTATCTGATGCCATTTTTACCTACCTAAATATTGAACGAGATACCAGTTAACTTTTCACTAGTTAACCACAAGGTTTCTGCCACCTTGGCATTTTGTGCGTTAGCACTGGATGCAACTATTTTAGGATAGCCGCGTGCTTCTAAAAACCCATCAGGGCCAATATATTCGCCGTTTGTCAAATCTTCATTTACCCCAGCAAATATTTGTGGCAAGGCTCCCATTTGCGCGGATTGCGCCATGATGGAATTACCTATATTTATAAATGTTGTGCCAAAGGTTTTAAGAAACCCACTGCGCCCCCGCATCATGCCAGATTGCAGATTTGTATTTGAAAGCCCTGGGTGGGCAGAAGTTACCGTGGGCGATAAATTTGCCATTTTTAATCGCTTATTTAATTGATAGGAAAAAAGTAAATTCGCTAGTTTGCTGTTGCCATAAACAGGCCAAGCGCTGTATTTATCACTTGTTACATTTATTTCATTTTCATCTGCCACTTTTAATTTACCTAATCGATGAGCCGAAGAAGATACATTTACGATTCGCGCTTGCTTAGATTTTAAAATCGCGGGCCACAACAGGGCGGTAAGGGCAAAATGACCTAAATGATTTGTGCCCATTTGCGCCTCAAATCCATCAACAGTTTTTGCAAATGGAGTTGCCATGATTCCAGCATTATTAAATAAAAAGTCTAAAGGCTCGTCAGTTTGACTTTCAGAAAAAAGTTTGACTGAAGTTAAATCTGCTAAATCTAAATATCCCACAGTTAGCTTGGCTGAAGGATGCAGCTGCTTTATTTGTGCAGCCGCTTTTTCGCATTTTTCAACACTGCGACCTGTTAAAACAACATTTGCACCGTGCGCGGCAATTGCTTTAACTGTTTCGTAACCCAGCCCAGAATTACCTCCGGTGACTATTGCTTTCTTACCCGCCAGATTTTGAATTTGATCTACAGTCCATCCGCTCAAGTTAAACCCCTTTTGCCTCTTCAGGTATTCTCATACATCGCGACTGAAACGCTTCCGCGGAGGCGTATTTGCCCCGATAGCTCAGTTGGTAGAGCATCTCCATGGTAAGGAGAAGGTCACGGGTTCGAATCCCGTTTGGGGCTCGAACGATTAAGGCGGGGTAGCTCAGGTGGTAGAGCAAGCGGCTCATAATCGCTGTGTCGCGGGTTCGACTCCCGCCCTCGCTACGAATAAGGTTTTAGAAATAAGAGAGGTTAGGAAATGGCAAAGAGTGATGTCCGTCCGAAGATCACCTTGGCATGTGTAGATTGCAAAGAACGCAACTACATCACCAAGAAGAATCGTCGAAATGATCCAGATCGTTTAGCTGTAAAAAAGTTTTGCGCGCGCTGCAATAAACATACTGAGCACCGCGAAACCCGCTAACATTTTTTAATGGGTGTAAACAAAGACTTTATTGGTAAGGTCTTTTTTTCAAAAAAGTATGAATTGTTTGAAGTTGGCCGCGAGAAGATTAAAGAGTTTGCTCGCGCGCTAGGTGAAACTAATCCGGCATACTTCGATATTGAGCATGCCAAAAAATTAGGATATTCAGACATTATCGCCCCACCGACATTTTTAATTTCGGTTGCGATGAGCGAAATGAACAAAGTGCTTTTTGACCCAGAATTTAAGTTAGACTACAGCCGTATTGTGCATGGGGAGCAGAGCTTTACTTTGCACCAACCAATTGTGGCCGGAATGCAATTAGCCTTAAATACTGTTTTGGATAGCGTTGTTGAAAAAGTAGGAAATGAATTTTTAACTTTCACTATA
This sequence comes from uncultured Bifidobacterium sp., assembly GCA_964639395.1. Classification (GTDB taxonomy): domain Bacteria; phylum Actinomycetota; class Actinomycetes; order S36-B12; family UBA5976; genus ATZT02. The sequence continues at coordinate 1,652 of CAZXCT010000061.1, read as the reverse complement.
AATTTTGGCGAACCTGATGGATATGTTGCTAATTTAAAATCAGTGCTGATCTCGCGAGGTGAGGCATGAGTTTTGAAGTTGGGTTTGAATTACCTGCAAAAGAGTTTAAAATTACTAGAGCCGATCTAATTAAATATGCCGGCGCTTCTTTAGATTTTAATGTGATTCATTGGAATGAGAGAATTGCTAAAAGCGTAGGGCTACCGAACGTGATTGCGCATGGAATGTTAACGATGGGCAAAGCCATCCAAATTGTCACAGATTGGTTGGATAACCCAGCAAAGGTTGTTGATTATCAAGTTCGCTTTGCTGCACCAGTAGTTGTGCCAGATGATGAACAAGGTGCAACCCTAGAGATCACAGCAAAAATTACTGAAAATTTGGGTGACAAGATAAAAATTGATATTCAAGCAAGAAGTGAAGGCGCAAAAGTATTAGGTAAAGCTGTTGCGATAGTTCAGCTGTGAGCACAGTACCACCAGAAGTTGTTGAATTAGCTGAAAAAAGAGTGGCGGCAAAAGCCAATAAAGATTACGTTTTAAGCGATGAAATTAGAGAACAAATTTTAAAGCTTGGTTGGTTAATCAAAGATACTGCCGGCGGATATGAATTGACAGCAAAACCACCATTTGAAACGCTTGCTAACATAAATGATTTAGCAAATATAGAAAAGATACCTACGGCACTGGCCACGGTGGCACTGTTAGCCGATGGTTGGGTAGATGATTTAGAAAGTTGCGCACGTGGCATTTTGCAGCACACGCAAGCCAATTTAGTGATTTTAGACTTAGCCAATATAGACCAAGTGGGATTAAAGGCAGAAGAATTAAAAAAAGAATTTAAAGAGAGAGTATATGTTTTTCATTTAACTCAGACGTTAAATGAGGTTGGTTGGGCTAATTGTCATAATGCCTTAATTAATTTAGTAACTTCAGATGTTTTTTTAGTAATGGATCTTTCTACAAAAGCTAACGGGGATTTTTTATCGCCAATTATTGAACAAATGAAGCAAGGTTTTAGCGCCGTGGGCTGGAAGGGCGCACTGGTTGATTTGTCAGATAACTGGCGCAGCGTTATTGATAAGGGCAGTGGCGAAGTAGATGTGTTAATGAGTTACCTATTTGCCATAAAAACACCAGTGGCGCAAACTATCGGGCCAGACGCGAAGGCAAAGTTTTATCGAAATGCAGATATGGAATGGTCTTTAATGTTGCGGGCGCAAGGACATAAACTCTTTGCCATCGACGAATTACCAGTAGTGCAGGGGAGGCATCATGGTTATCACGACTCTGATGAAAGCTACCGAAATGCACAATCTAAAAAAACTTACGATCGGCTTTTACAAAAATTTAGAGCAAACGAGCAAATACTTAGCCCCCGCAGATAGAGATAGGCTTATTACTTATGCAGGTGACTGAAAATGTTTCATTTAAAGAACTCACCACCTTGCGCCTGGGCGGAAAGATCGCCACATTAGTAGAGATTCAAACGCCGAGTGATATTCAAGATTTTATTGATCAATATTACGATTCAGAAAAATTGATTTTAGGCGGCGGAAGTAATTTAGTTGTTTCAGATAATGGCTACGACGGTGTTGTAGCAAAAATTAATTTAAAAAACTCTTCTATTGCAATTCAAGAATTAGATCGGCT
>CAZXCT010000060.1:0-7368 GCA_964639395.1 uncultured Bifidobacterium sp. | reverse complement strand
GAAATCTTGTGGCAACTTATCTGCTAGTTGTTTACTAAAAGCCCCCATTCCATCTTGCGGTAGTGCGGGAGTGCCTGCGAAAAAAGAAGTTAAAACTTCATCTAGAAAAATTCTTGAAGTCTCAAGGCGTGACTCTAGAAACACTCCACTTAAAAAAGGATGCAAAACCTTAACTAAGAATTCTTCATCTATTCCAGCATCAATCAGTGCAGCTTTAGCGGATACATCAACCGCGCTGTACCGGATTGCTTTGGGTGTTGCGAGAAGTTTTGCCAGATAAGTAGCGAAGGCTTTTTTTTGCGAAAAAGTTCCTGGCAGTGCATTTAGTGTCTTAAATAGCTGAGTGGGATGTCGAAAAGGGTCTTTAATTATTTTTAAGCTAGACCCATCACGAAGGGCAATTCCGGCGTCAAAATAGTTTAGCTTAAGGGCTTTAAGGTCAATTAACTTTTTAACTTGTCGATAACCTGGATTTAATACTTGAAAGCCATGATCAAATTGAAAGCCATTAATCAGGTCGGTTTTAATTCTTCCGCCAATTCGGTCAGATTTTTCTAAGATTAAAAACTCTTGACCCTTGCGATGCAAAGTTAGAGCAGCAGCTAATCCAGAAATACCTGCACCAATAATTAAATTCTTTAGATGTTTTTTCATTTGCCTTAGTTTTGGGTGGCGCTATGAATTGCTAGTGAAATATCTGGTTGCTCAAAATGAAATTCATTAACTAATAATTTGCTAGGTGCCACCCGCGTACTCCCTAGTACTTCACTAGAAAACTCACCCAGTAATGCCTTTAAGGCAAAAGCCGGCACAGCAAAAAACGTAGGTCTTCTAAGGACCCTACCGAGGCTTTTTGTAAATTCCTTATTTGTTATTGCCTCAGGTAACACTAAATTAACTCCACCAGATAATTTTTCGTTTTCAATTAAATAAAATAGTGCGCGCACTTCATCATTTAAACTTATACAAGACCAGTACTGCGTGCCTGGCCCCATCTTTCCACCTAAGCCAAAATAAAATAATGGATACAATTTTTTCATTAATCCACCCTTACGACTAAGCACTAATCCAGTACGAGGGTGCACAACTCTTACTCCGTATTTTTGCGCAGGTTTGGCTGCTGCTTCCCAATCGCGACAAACTTCTGCTAAAAATCCAGTACCACTTGGTGAGTTTTCATCAACCATAAAATTAGCGCTGTCGCCATAGTAGCCAATTGCCGACGCAGAAATCAAAACTTTTGGTGGCTTATGTAATCTTGAGATTGCTTCTACAATTAATTTTGTAGATCTGACTCTACTTTCATAAATTTCTTTTTTATATTTTTCACTCCAACGCTTATCCCCAACTCCAGCGCCGGCTAGATGGATAATCGCATCGACTCCATCTAAAAGTAAGTGATCAATTTGAAATTTTTTAGGATCCCAAAAAATTTCACTAGCCTTCTTCGGTTTTCTTCTGACTATGGTTATTACTTCGTCCCCGCGGTTAAGTGCTGCTTTTACAAAAGCGCGACCAATCAACCCGGAAGCACCGGTGACCGCCAGTTTCATATTTACAACCCTAGTTCGTTTTCAAAATTCGCCTCTTCAAGCCGAGCTTTGACAGTTGTTAAAAATCTAGCCGCATCCGCCCCATCTACTATTCGGTGGTCATAAGTTAAAGCGAGATAAACCATTTGTCGCACTGCGATTGAATCAGTTCCATCTTCACCTGCCACAACAACCGCTCGCTTAACAACCGCACCTGTTCCCATGATTGCAACTTGCGGTTGATTTAAAATTGGTGTGTCAAACAGTGCGCCGCGGCTACCAGTATTTGTCAGGGTAAAAGTACCGCCGCTTAATTCATCTGGTGTGACTTGGTTGTCTCTGGTTCGTGCTGCAACATCTACAATCTTTTTCGCGAGACCTGCCACTGATAAATCACCGGCATCTTTAATTACTGGCACCAGTAGTCCTTTTGGTGTATCAACTGCAATCGCCAAGTGTTCGGCATCGTGATAAGTGACCTCAGAGGCATCTGAGTTTAGGGTGCTATTTAAAACGGGATGTTGCTTTAGCGCCTCTACAGTTGCTTTCGCAAAAAACGGCAGAAACGTTAGCTTTACACCTTCTCGTTTTAAGAATTCATTTTTTACTCTTTCGCGAAGTGCGCTGATCTTGGTTACATCAACTTCAACCACACTGGTTAATTGAGCCGAAGTTTGTAAAGACTGCACCATCCGCTCTGCAATCACACGACGCAGCCGAGTTGTTGCCTCAGTGCGACCACGCAAGGCGCTGGCGGGAGCAACATTTTTAACTGCAGCGCTAGTGCTTGGTGGAGTTTTTGCCACCTGCGCAGGCACAAAATTCAAAACATCTTCTTTTCTAATTCGTCCACCCACCCCAGAGCCTTGAACCTTAGAGAGGTCGACTCCTTTTTCACGGGCTAATTGACGCACTAGCGGAGTTGTGTAAGCGGTTGCGTTAGCAGCAGTATCAACAATTACCGGCGCGACATTAATTACTGGCTCTACTTTTACAACTGGGGGCGGTACTGGTGTTGGGGTCGCAGGCGCAACTACCGGCGCACTAGGAGCAGGTGGGGTCACCGAGGCAGAGTTGGTAGCAGAAATTGTTGCTAAGACACTTCCTACCGCAATTGTTTGGTCAACTTGCGCCCTTATTTCTGCAATAACTCCACTTGCGGGAGCAGGTATTTCGGTGTCAACTTTGTCAGTAGAAATTTCAACAATTGCTTCATCTACACTCACGGCGTCACCGACATTTTTTAACCAGCGGGTAATTGTTCCTTCAGTTACCGATTCGCCAAGTTGAGGTAATAAAACTTCAACAATGCCAGCTGATTGTGCTGCTGGTTTTGCAACCGGGGCAACTGGTGGGGCGGGTTGTACTATTTCAACTTTTGCCGGTGCTGGTGCCGGTGCTGGTGCCGGTGCCGGGGCAGCAGGCGCAGGGGTTGGTGCAACTGGTGCGCTAGCGGCATTTGCAGATTCTGTGATAACCGCTAATTGTCCGCCGACTGCAACAACTGCGTCAACCGCGGCAGAAATTTCGGTGATGACTCCACTAACAGGAGCAGGTATTTCGGTGTCAACTTTGTCAGTTGATATTTCTACTATAGGTTCATCCGCTACTACCGTGTCACCGACATTTTTTAACCAGCGAGTAACTGTACCTTCAGTTACCGATTCACCTAATTGCGGTAAAACCACTGAATGAGCCATAGTTATTCCTTTTCTTCTTTAATCGTGAACGTGTAGTGGTTTGCCTGCAAGCGCCATGGCAGCTTCGCCCATCGCTTCAGACATAGTTGGGTGGGCATGTAAATAAGGTGCAACATCTTCTGGAGATGCTTCCCATGAGTACATCATTTGTGCTTCAGCTAATAATTCACCAACACGAGCGCCCACCATATGAATCCCAACAAAAGCGCCACCGTTTTTATGAGCAATTAGTTTTATAAACCCAGCAGTCTTAAGTATTTGACTTTTGCCATTACCCGCCAAGTCATATTGAACAGATCTAATGTTTTCTGCACCAAATTTTTCTTTAGCTTGAGTTTCGGTCAATCCGATTGACGCAATTTCAGGATCTGAATACGTTACACGGGGAATTGCCAAAGTATCAATAATTCTTGGATTTAATCCAGCGATATGTTCAGCCACAAAGATACCTTCTTGAAATCCTTTGTGAGCGAGTTGCGGGCCACGCACGATGTCGCCAACCGCATATACATTTGGCAAGTTAGTTTGTAGCGAATCATTTACCTTTAAAAGCTCACCATCAAATTGCAATCCAGCCGCTTCAAAACCTTGGTTTCGTGTTGCTGACCCTCTGCCCACTGCAACCAACATTAAATCAGCTTCAAAACTAGTTCCATCTTCTAATTTGGCTACAATTCCAGTTTTAGTTTTATCAACACCAGCAAATCGCACACCCACTGATGCAGTTATGCCGCGGCGACGAAATGCTCGATCTAGCGCTTTGCTCGCAGCTTCATCTTCGGCTGGTACTAAGCGTGGCAAACCTTCAATCACAGTTACTTCAGCACCAAATGAACGCCAAACACTTGCAAATTCAACACCGATCACACCGCCACCAAGAATTACTACCTTTTGCGGAACCTTGTCTAACTTAATAGCTTCCTCTGAAGTAATAACGTATTTTCCATCAATATCTAAACCCGGAAGTGATTTTGGAAAGGATCCGGTTGCTAGTACAACTGATTTGCCGCTAAAGACTTGATCTGCAACCTTTACCGAATTAGGCGCAACGAATTTTCCGTCGCCTGTGATGTAATCAACCCCACGATGTTTAACTAATCCTTGTAGGCCTTTATGAAGACGACTAACTACATTGTCTTTGTAAGAATTAACTTGTGGCATGTCAATACCTTGCAAAGTTGCTTGAACACCGAAACTGGCAGATTCTCTAACTCCATCGGCAATCTCACCCGCATGAAGTAGGGCTTTGGTGGGAATACAGCCACGATGAAGGCAGGTACCACCAAGTAGGTCTCGTTCAATTAGTGCAACTTTCAAACCAAGTTGGGAGCCTCTTAGCGCAGCCGCATATCCACCACTGCCAGCACCAAGAATCACTAGGTCGTAATTTGACACAAGTTACCTTTCAAAAAAATCGACTTTCTCTTATCTTTCCACCAAGTTAAAACCGGCACTCGCTAGGGCTGTTTAGACAATTCACTTGCCAGTTCAACCAAAGTTCTGACCGCTACGCCAGTCCCGCCCGTCACAACATAGCCATATGGGCTGGAGTCATTGAATGCATTTGGCGCAATATCTAGATGTGCCCACGCAATCTCATCCTTTACAAACTCTTTCAAGAAGGCAGCACCACGGAGCATTCCACCGGCCGGAGAGAGCGAGGGTGGAATATTTGCAATGTCAGCAATTTCTGAATCCAGTCCTGCCCGAATCTCTTCTGGGATTGGCATGTGCCACATGGATTCACCGGCAATTGTGGAGCAGCGAATTATTTCTTCAATAAATTCTGAGTTGTTCCCCATTACCCCGGCAGTACGTTTTCCTAATGCGATCGATGCCGCACCAGTCAGCGTAGCCACATCTATTAAGTAGTCAGGTTGGTCTTCTTGGGCGCGGACTAGTGCATCTGCTAGCACGAGTCGTCCTTCAGCATCGGTATTTAATACTTCAACAGTTTTACCACCATAAATTTTAATTACATCGCTGGGTCTTTGGGCAATGTGAGAGGGCATATTTTCGGCAAGTGCCGCGTAGGCGGTTACCTTAATATTTAGTTTTAACTGAGCAATTGCATTTATTGTTTGCATCACTGCAGCTGCACCAGCCATATCAGATTTCATGGTGATCATTGATCCTGGAGGCTTTAATGAGATTCCACCCGTATCAAACGTTATCCCTTTGCCAATCAGCACTAAATGTTTAGTTGCTTTGGTTGGGTAATAGCCAGCTCTAACTAATCGCGGTGGATGGATCGAGCCCATTCCTACTGCCGAGATGCCACCATAGCCCTTCACTTTTAGAGTTTTCTCATTTAGAACTTCGACTTTAATTGAGTTTTTACTTAGTTGTTTTCGTACCAAATCTGCAAAGTCCGCCGGCACTAGGTCTATCGGGGGAGTATTTACCAAATCACGCGCCGTGCAAACCGCGGTGATTAGCAGATTGGCTTTTGCTATTGCTGTTTTGCTTTGTGCAGAATCTTTGATTAATAAGTTTGCAAGTTTGAGGGGATTTTTCAAATCTTCTTTTTTTGTTTTATAGGTGTTGAATTGGTAACCACCGAGCCCGATACCTATTGCTAATGCAGTTAACTGTGCATCGGATTTTGTTTCAATTGCAAAAATAGCCTCAGTGCGCCCCGCCAAGGCACGGGTTGCCATTGCCCCAACTCGACGAAGTGTTTCATTGAGGGCATTTTCGTCTGCCTCGGGTTTTCCTAACCCAACGCACACCACACCCTTACCGATAGAAAGATAAATAGTTTCGAGTTTTTTGCCTTTCGCTTGCGCCAAATCAAGATGTTCTTGAATTTGTGCCTGCATTTCTTGTGAGATTTTTAACGTCCCAATTTGAAGTTTAGATTTATTGCCATCAATAGTGGTAGCAAAGACAATTGGCACATCGAATGAAAAAGTCTTAGACGTTGAAAATAATTGGATTTTGGTCACTTTGCTACCTCTTTAATTAAGCCTTAAGGCTTAAGCCTAGTAGCGTTCTGGTATGAGCACTCAAGAAGTTATTTACCCGGCCCTTTATGAAATTCATCTCTCACTGGGGGCTAAAACTCACGAGTTCGGTGGGTGGGAAATGCCATTGGAGTACGCCGCTGGCGGGGTAGTGGCGGAACACACCGCAACTCGAGAGCGCGTAGCAATTTTTGACGTGTCACATTTAGGAACAGCTTTAATAAAAGGGGTGGGCGCTAGCGACGCGCTAAATAAAATCTTTACTAATGATCTCAATCGACTTATGCCGAATCAAGCCCAGTACACCTTGCTTTTAACTGAAGGCGGCGGCGTTGTTGACGATATTTTTGTGTATCTAAAAAGTAAAGATGAGGTTTTGATAATTCCAAACGCTTCTAATGCTGAACAGGTCTTGAATATTTTAGATCAACTCTTACCTAAAGAAATTACTGTTACAGACCTTCATAAAGAAATTTCGATTATTGCAGTGCAAGGGCCTAAGTCAAAAAACTTACTTGCAAAATTAGGACTCAATAGCGATATTAAATACTTAAGTTTTCAAGAGGTGAATTATGAAGGGGATGTTATTACGCTCTGTCGAACCGGCTATACCGGCGAATGGGGCTATGAGATTTTAGTGTCTTCAAACAACGCAGCAAAGTTGTGGCAAGACCTGCTAGGTAAGGGGGGCGAGTTCGAAATTTTGCCAGCTGGCTTAGGCGCCAGAGATACGCTAAGAACTGAAATGGGATACCCGTTACACGGGCAAGATATAACAAAAAGTATTTCCCCGATCGAAGCAGGGTTGAGTTGGGCTGTGGGGTTTGATAAAAATGAATTTGTTGGCAAATTGGCGGTTGAGTCTGAGAGAGTACGTGGCCCAAAAAGAAAAGCTTTTGGCTTGGTTGCAATGGACAGAGCAATACCACGAGCCGGAATGAAAGTTTATAAAGATGAAAAATTAACACTTGAAATTGGTTTAATTACAAGTGGTACCTTTTCGCCTACTTTAAAACAAGGAATTGCCTTAGCATTGTTGGATTCAAAAACTAAAATGGATCAAAATGTTTTTGTTGATGTGCGAGGCCGCGCCTTAGAATTCGAATTAAAAAAAGCGCCTTTTGTGCCATCACATGTGAGATAGCAAGGCTAAGGCAAGTGATTTTGCTT
>CAZXCT010000059.1:0-7599 GCA_964639395.1 uncultured Bifidobacterium sp. | reverse complement strand
ATTTATTGGGCGGTAAGGGTGCGAATTTAGCCGAGATGACCCGTTTAGGTTTACCAGTGCCACCGGGTTTCACTATAACTACTGAAGCATGTCGGGCCTATTTAAAATTTGGTCGTGAACCAGCAGGTCTTGGGCCGCAAGTTGGTACCGCTTTAGCTGCTACCGAATCACGCTCTAATCGTAAATTGGGTGATAGTGACAAACCACTATTGCTTTCAGTTCGTAGTGGTGCCAAATTCTCTATGCCAGGCATGATGGATACGGTTTTAAACATAGGGCTAAATGATGAAACGCTAATTGGCCTAGCAAAAGAAACTAACGACGAAAGATTTGCCTGGGATTCTTATCGTAGGTTAATTCAAATGTTTGGTAAGACTGTTTTGAATATTCATGGTGAAAAGTTTGATGAAGTTTTTGAGTCTCACAAAAAAAGCGCTGCTGCTAAGTCTGATTTAGATCTTTCTGCATTTGACCTGCAAGAGATAGTTAAAGACTTTAAATCGATAGTACTTAAAGAAACCGGCGAGGAGTTTCCGCAAGGCGCCTATACCCAACTTGATTTAGCAATTCGCGCAGTTTTTGACTCTTGGAATACCGATCGAGCAAAAATATATCGCCGCCAAGAAAGAATCCCCGATGATTTAGGCACTGCGGTAAATGTCGGAACAATGGTTTTCGGAAACAAAGGCTCAAAAAGCGGAACCGGTGTGGCCTTTACGCGCGACCCTGCAACTGGCGCACCTGGCGCTTATGGCGATTGGTTAACTGACGCGCAAGGTGAAGATGTAGTTGCCGGCATTCGTAACACGATGCACTTAGACGATTTAGCAAAATTAATGCCCGAAGTGCATAAAGAATTAATGCAAACTATGCAAACGCTCGAAATTCACTATAAAGATCTTTGCGATATTGAATTTACGGTAGAAGATGGCAAATTATGGATGTTACAAACTCGCATCGGTAAACGTACCGCTGCGGCAGCCTTTCGAATTGCCAGCCAGTTAGTAGATGAAGGTTTGATTTCTTTAGATGAAGCATTGCAAAGAGTAAGCGGTGTGCAGTTGCAACAACTGATGTTTCCGCGATTTGACGTCAAGGCAGAAAAGAAGTTAATAGCAAAAGGTATCGCCGCCTCACCTGGCGCTTCAGTGGGCAAAATCGTTTTTTCTTCTAAAGCTGCGGTTGAGCAAAGTGCTCGCGGCGAGAAAGTAATTTTGGTCAGACGTGAAACTAATCCCGATGACCTAGCCGGAATGGTTGCTTCGGTTGGTGTTTTAACTTCTCGCGGTGGTAAAACTTCACATGCGGCAGTGGTAGCGCGCGGTATGGGTAAAACTGCAGTGTGCGGGGCAGAGACATTGTTAGTTGATATTGAAAATCAAAACATTTCATTAGCAACCGGTGAAGTATTGAAGGCGGGGCAATTAATAAGTATTGATGGCACTAGTGGTGAAGTGTTTTTAGGGGAGGTGCCGGTTGCTCCGAGTTTGGTAAGTAAATATTTTGAAGAGGGCTTAGCGGCAGTTGAGCAAGATGAGTTAATTAAAGCCGTTGATCGAATTGTTACCCATGCTGACAAAATAGCAAAACTAAAAGTAAGAGCCAATGCAGATACGCAAGTGGATGCAATTCGTGCTCGAAAGATGGGGGCAGTCGGTATTGGCTTAGCTCGCACCGAACATATGTTTTTAGGTGAGCGCAAAAAATTGGTTGAAAAACTAATTTTGGCGCAATCTGATCAGGTACGCGAAAAAGTATATGAAGAGTTATTGCCATTACAAACGCAAGATTTTTATGAACTACTCAAAGCGAATGATGGATATCCGGTAGTAATTAGGTTGATTGATCCACCCTTACATGAATTTTTGCCGGAGCATTCGGATTTAGCAGTTGAAGTAGCGTTATCAAAAGAGCGCGGAAAACCTGATAAAGAAAAAGAAAAACTTTTAGCAGCAGTTGAGGCCCATCGCGAGCAAAATCCTATGTTGGGTATGCGCGGGGTGAGATTAGGTTTACAAATGCCAGGGCTATTTGCCACACAAGTTAAGGCAGTTGCTCAAGCCACTGCAAAATTATTAAGTGAAGGTAAAAATCCCCATCCAGAAATTATGGTGCCACTAGTTGCCACCGCGGCAGAATTTAGACCAGTAAAAATTGAAGCAGTAGAAATTTTTGAAAAAACTATGAAAGACAATGGTCAAGTATTTGCGCCAGTAATTGGCACCATGATTGAATTGCCACGAGCAGCACTTACTGCAGAGCGCATCGCACAAGAAGCGGATTTCTTTTCATTTGGTACGAACGATTTAACGCAAACAACTTGGGGATTTAGCAGAGATGACGTTGAAAGCGAATTCGTTGGCGCCTATTTAGAGCGTGGCATTCTCGGCACTTCACCTTTTGAGTCGATAGATGTATATGGGGTAGGCGAACTGGTGAAGATGGCAGTACAAAAAGGTCGCAAAACTAAGCCAACGATGATGATGGGTGTCTGCGGCGAGCACGGTGGGGATCCACGCAGTATTCATTTTTTTGCTGAAATTGGCCTGGACTATGTCTCTTGCTCGCCGTTTCGGGTGCCAATTGCTCGTTTAGAGGTAGGTCGAGCCGCGATTAATACAGTAAAAGGATCAGATTCACGCTAACCCCAAGGCTTAGGGCAATTTAGTGCTTTGGCTAAACTATTGCTTCGCTCAGTAAGTAATTAGTGAGCGAACCCAATTCACTGATCTAAAGGCGGGTATGGCCAAAAAAGACGGTGCCATCGAGTTAGAAGGCACCATCAAAGAAACTTTGCCAAACGCAATGTTTCGTGTTGAGCTTGATAACGGCCATAAAGTACTTGCACATATCAGTGGCAAAATGAGAATGCACTACATTCGTATTTTGCCGGACGACAGAGTGATCGTGGAGTTATCTCCTTACGATTTAACTCGCGGCCGCATTGTCTATCGCTACAAATAACTAAAGAAGGAAGTATGAAAGTACAACCAAGCGTCAAGAAGATTTGCGACAAGTGCAAAGTCATTCGTCGTCATGGACGCGTCATGGTTATTTGTGAAAACCCACGCCACAAACAGCGTCAAGGTTAAGCGAACCAATCACCAAGTTCCGTCAACTTAAACTTAGCCAAAGTTTATGGACGACACCTTCGGCTCAGAGGCCGAAGACTTACCCCGGGCGGGTAAGAGCGACTCGGTGAGCCACACCTCTGAATTAATGAAAAGGAAAACCGCCCAATGGCACGTTTAGTCGGTGTCGATTTACCAACTAATAAAAGAGTTGAAATCGCATTAACTTATATATATGGAGTAGGACGTACCAGATCAATTCAAGCTCTTGCGGCTGCAGGGATTGACCCCAATACTCGGGTGAAAGATTTGGACGATTCAGCGATTGTTGCATTACGCGATTACATCGAAGCAAACTTCAAAGTTGAAGGTGATCTTCGTCGTGAAGTGTCTTCTGATATTCGCCGCAAAGTTGAAATTGGTTCATACCAAGGTATCCGCCACCGTAAAGGTTTACCAGTGCGTGGACAAAGAACTCACACCAACGCTCGCACCCGCAAAGGTCCTCGTAAGACCGTTGCCGGTAAGAAAAAAGAAACCAAGTAAGGATTAATTAAAGATGCCCCCAAAGAGTGCAGCCGGCGCGAAGAAAGTTCGCAAAAAAGAAAAGAAAAATATTGCGTTTGGACAAGCGCACATTAAAAGTACTTTTAACAACACCATTGTTTCAATCACTGATCCAGCTGGTGCAGTTATTGCCTGGTCATCAAGTGGACAAATCGGATTTAAAGGATCTAAAAAATCAACTCCTTTTGCCGCTCAACTTGCTGCCGAAGATGCTGCTAAGCGTGCGATGGAACATGGCTTGAAAAAAGTTGACGTATTTGTAAAAGGCCCAGGGTCTGGTCGCGAAACTGCGATTCGTTCTTTGCAAGCCGCTGGTCTTGAGATTGGTTCTATCCAAGATGTAACCCCCGTCCCTTTCAACGGCACCCGCGCTCGCAAGCGCCGCCGCGTCTAGTCAAGAAACATAGGAGAAAAATCTAACCATGGCTCGTTACACCGGTGCTGATTGCAAAAGATGCCGTCGCGAAAAGACAAAGCTTTATCTAAAAGGTGCAAAGTGCGATTCGCCTAAGTGCCCAATTGAAAGTCGCCCTTACCCACCAGGCCAACATGGTCGAGGACGTACGAAAGAGTCTGAGTACTTATTACAAAAGCGCGAAAAGCAAAAAGCCGCTCGTATCTATGGCGTATTAGAGCGTCAATTTCGTAATTACTACGAAGTAGCTTCACGTAAAACTGGTAAGACTGGTGAAAATCTTTTGTCATTGCTAGAGACTCGCTTAGACAACGTAGTGTTTCGCGCTGGCTTTGCCAAGAGTCGCGACATGGCACGTCAATTGGTGCGTCACGGTCACATAATTATTAATGGCAAAAAAGTAGATATCCCTTCATACCAAGTTTCACCAAGTGACATCATCGAAGTTAAAGTCGAAAGTCGCGAGATCACACCTTTTGTGATTGCCCGCGCCGAATACGGTGAAAAACCAATCCCAGCTTGGCTAGAAGTAGTAAATAGCCAGATGAGAATACTTGTGCATTCAATTCCAACGCGTGCGCAAATCGACACAGCTGTTCAAGAACAGTTGATCGTCGAGTTGTATTCCAAGTAGTAAAACCCAATCGACGTCAAATAGTGGGCGTCTTAAGGAAGGAAAGAAACAGTGCTAATTGCACAAAGACCGATACTCACCGAAGAGCCGATTTCAGATACTCGCGCTCGTTACATCCTCGAGCCGCTAGAGCCAGGTTTTGGCTATACGCTCGGAAACTCACTGCGTCGTACCCTTTTGTCATCTATTCCGGGTGCCGCCGTAACCAGTATTCGCATCATGGGCGCACTTCATGAATTCACCACACTTGAGGGTGTAGCAGAAGACGTCAGCGAAATTGTTTTAAACATCAAAGACTTGGTTGTCTCAAGCGACGTTGACGAACCAGCCATTATGTACCTACGCAAAGAGGGCCCAGGTGCAGTTACTGCAGCTGATATTCAAGCCCCCGCTGGCGTTGAAGTACACAATCCAAATTTACTTATTGCCACCCTTAACGGTAAAGGCAAAATTGAAATGGAATTAGTGGTTGAGCGTGGACGTGGCTATGTCACCGCCGTGCAAAACAAAGTTGTGGCTGCTGAGATTGGACGTATTCCAGTTGACTCAATTTACTCACCAGTAGTGAAGGTAACTTACAAAGTTGAAGCTACCCGTGTTGAGCAAAGAACCGACTTCGATCGTTTAGTGCTAGATATTGAAACTAAACCATCAATGCGCCCAGCAGATGCTATGGCTTCTGCCGGTAAAACTTTGGTTGAACTGTTTGGCTTAGTGCGTGAATTAAATGTTGATGCTGAAGGTATTGAAATTGGCCCCAGCCCAACTGATGCTTATGCACTTGAGCAACTAAACATGCCAATTGAACAATTAGATCTAACCGTGCGTTCTTACAACTGCTTAAAGCGCGAAGGCGTTCACTCAGTTGGTGAATTGATCACACGCAGTGAAGCTGATTTGATGGACGTTCGTAACTTCGGGCAAAAATCAATTGACGAAGTTCGAGCTAAATTACAAATGTTGGGCTTGCAACTTAAAGATTCACCGCCAGGTTATGACCCAGTAGCTGCTGCCGCAAGAGCAGAAGCCGCCGCTTCAGAAGCCGAAGCCGAGGACGAAGTAGCCCTCGAAGACGAGCAGTACTAAAAGACTAATCAAGAAGAAGGAACGTTATGCCTCAGCCCGCTAAAGGATCCCGCCTAGGTGGTTCACCCGCGCATGAAAAATTGATGTTAGCAAATTTAGCGACATCACTTTTCTCACTCGGTCGTATCACAACTACCGAGGCAAAAGCAAAAAGATTACGTCCGTTTGCCGAGCGACTAATAACTCATGCCAAGCGTGGGGATTTAGCAGCACGTCGTCGGGTAATGACGGTTATTCGCGATAAGTCTGTAGTGCATTCGTTATTTACCGAAATTGGCCCGCAATACCAAGCACGTAATGGTGGTTACACCCGCATTACTAAAGTTGGCCCGCGTCATGGCGATAACGCACCAATGGCAGTAATCGAATTAGTAGAACCACTAGCTGAACAAACTGTTGCTGCTGCCGAGGCCGTCACCAAGCGTGCGGTCAAAGAGGCAAAGACTGAAGAATAAATCAGTGCCTAACAAAAAGCCCACTGCTAAAACCGGTGGGCTTTTTCGTATTAGAGCCAAAATCGCTTACGACGGTACTAACTATGCCGGATTTGGAAAGCAACCTGATCAAACTTCAGTGCAAGGTGAATTAGAAAACGCGATTGAGCAAATATTTCGCCAGCGGGTAAAAAGCATTGCGGCCGGACGCACCGATCGCGGGGTGCACGCGCGCGGGCAATGGGTGCATTTTGATTTACCGGTTGAAAATTGGCTTAAAGTTAAAGATCCTAAACATTCATTAAATCAAGTTTTGGCAAGTGATATTCGGATCATTGAAATTGAAAAGGTTGATGAAAGTTTTGATGCCCGCTACAGCGCACTATGGCGGCGTTATAGCTATTGGGTAGCAGACAAATCAAGTCAATTAGATCCACTGCGCCGCAACTATCTATACCAATATGGATATGAATTGGATTTAGCCAAATTAAAAAAGGCAAGTAAAAACCTCTTAGGGTTACATGATTTTGCCACTTACTGTAAACCCAGGGCAAACTCTTCAACCGTAAGAAATTTAATGCAATTTGATTGGCACAAAGTAGGCGGAGTTTATGTCGCCGAATTAAAGGCGGATGCTTTTTGCTATGGGTTAGTACGCAATTTATTAGGGGCAGTACTGCCTGCCGGGGCGGGATTGATTGCTAGTGATGAGCCCTTGGTGAGACTTAATAAACGACAACGTTCATTCACGATTAACCAAGTACCAGCGCAGGGTTTGATCTTAGAAGAAATCGCATACCCGGTGGCAAAATTGTGGCAGCAGCAAGCAAATATCACTAAAAAACCCCGAGTACTACCCTCTCACTAACGGATATCTTTAAAAGGTCGTATTCTTTCTTTAATAGTTTTAAGGAGTGCGAGATGCTGTCTGGATTAAGAGGCCAAGAGTGGCTAATCATTCTGTTTATAATTCTGCTTTTGTTTGGTGCAAAAAAACTTCCAGAGATGGCTCGTGGTTTGGGGCGCTCGGTGCGAATTTTAAAGGCCGAATCTAAAGCCGCTCAAGAAGAGCCAGCTGAAGAAGAAAAGCCTGAAGAAAAAAAAGACTAATTAGTCATTTTTTAAATTGAGTAACAATCAACCGCAACGCTTTGCGGAAATGTCATTGCGCGAGCATCTCACTGAACTGCGCAAACGCCTAACGGTAATTGCAATTGCCATAACGGTTGGCACGGTTGTTTCTTGGTTTTTTTATGATCAAATATTTGGATTTTTACGCAACCCAATTGATGAGATTGTCGAAAAGGCGCAAGGTTCAGGGCAAGATCTGCGCCTGGTCTTTGGCGGGGTATTGGACGCCTACTCACTGCAAAGAAAAATTTCGTTAGTTGC
>CAZXCT010000058.1:0-7704 GCA_964639395.1 uncultured Bifidobacterium sp. | reverse complement strand
CTAGAGTTCCAGCCTTCCAAGCTGGCTATGCGGGTTCGATTCCCGTCACCCGCTCGCTTTAATTCTCTGGCAAACTACCTTTTGTTTCATAATCCTTTAATTGATTAATTCTTCTTTGGTGTCTTTCATCGTTTGAAAACTCGGTATTTATAAATGCTTCTGCGATCTCAATGGCTTCAGCAGTGCCATGCATTCGGGCGCCAAGTCCCATCACATTTGCATTGTTGTGTTCTCGCGAAAGTTGTGCGGTTTGCTTGCTCCAGCCCAAGGCCGCGCGTACCCCAATTACCTTATTAGCAGCAATTTGCTCGCCATTGCCGCTTCCGCCAATCACAATCCCCAAAGATTCAGCGTCAGCTGCTACTGCTTGGGCTGCCTTAATACAAAAGGCCGGATAGTCATCCAGCGCGTCAAACTCATGTGCCCCATGATCGACAACTTGATGGCCTAGTTGTGTTAGGTGGGTTTTGAGGATATTTTTAAATTCAAACCCAGCATGGTCGCAACCTAAATGAATTTTCATGACAGTAGCCTAATCGGTAATGTGCAAAGCATGAAAGACTTAATCTCGAGAGTTTCTAATTTTTTGGAGAATTGTGTCGCCTAACTTAAACATCACTCAAGCAGAAGCAAAAACACGTGCTTTGGTTGTCTCCGATGTTAAATACCAGCTAAAGGTAAACCTAATACCAGAACAGAGCACTTTTGCGGTTGAAAGCAAAATTCTGTTTGCGGCTACCCCTGGTGAAACTACCTGGGTTGATTTAATCGCCCCCGAAGTCACCTCGATAACTCTTAATGGCACCGACTTAGCACCAAGTGAATTCTTTAATGGGGCAAGAATTAATTTACCGAATTTAAAATCTGAAAATGAATTATTCGTAACGGCAAACTGCGCGTTTATGAATACGGGTGAGGGTTTACATAAGCACACAGATCCACAAGACGGCGAAGTTTATCTCTACACCCAGTTCGAAGTCGCTGATTCGCGTAGGTTCATGCCAGTATTTGAACAGCCAGATATTAAAGCAACATTAAAACTAACAGTAATTGCTCCGAACCATTGGACTGCTATTAGCAACTCAATCACCCCTCTGCCCGCAAAACTAACTGATAGAAATTCAATATGGGAATTTGAAGAAACTAAAAAGATTTCTTCATATCTTTTTGCGCTATGCGCTGGACCGTATGAAAAATTTACCGATAGCTATCAAGGTGAATTTGGTACTTACCCGTTTGGAATCTACGTAAGACAATCCCTTAAAGCCTTTATTGACCCAGATGAAATATTTGAAATTACAAAACAAGGTTTTAAGTGGTTTGAAAGCAAATTTAAAGTTGGTTACCCATTTGAAAAATACGATCAAATATTTGTCCCAGAATTTAACGCTGGCGCCATGGAAAACGCCGGGTGTGTAACTTTCAGAGATGAATACGTATTTAGATCTCGAACCACCAAAACCGCCTACGAATCACGCGCTAACACAATTTTGCACGAGTTATCTCACATGTGGTTTGGCGATCTCGTAACAATGCGTTGGTGGAACGACTTATGGCTAAATGAATCTTTTGCGGAATGGGCCGCGCATTGGGCAAGCTCTGGTGCAACTAAATATGACGAAGCCTGGACGCTTTTTCACGTACAGCGAAAAGCTTGGGCTTATCGGCAAGATCAATTACCTTCAACTCATCCAATCGCAGCAAATATGCCAGATTTAGATTCGGTTTATGAAAACTTTGATGGCATCACTTATGCCAAAGGGGCTTCTGCCTTAAAGCAGCTGGTGGCGTGGGTTTCTGAAGAAAAGTTTATTGAAGGGTTAAGAAATTACTTTAAAAAACATCAATGGAAAAATACAGAACTTCCTGACTTACTAAATGAATTATCTGCAAGTTCAGGACGCGACCTTACCCAATGGAGTCAGTTGTGGCTAGAAACCGCTGGGGCCACCTTATTAAGACCACTTATTGAAACGGATGAAAATAATGTTGTAACCAGCGCAATAATCCAACAACTACCGCCGGCATCCCCTGCAGGCTTACCTGTAGTTTTGCGCCCGCACCGTTTAGTTGTCGGTATATATCGTCAGGTTGATTCAAAACTAACACGGAGTGAAAGAATTGAGCTCGATGTAATTGGTAGCGAAACAAGTATTAATGAGTTAATTGGGCAACCGAGACCTGATTTGATCTTAATAAATGATGAAGATCTAACTTACGCAAAAATCAGATTAGATGAAGTTTCGATAAAAACTGCTACCAGCTCAATAAATAAAATTGAATCATCTCTCTCGCGCGCACTAATTTGGGGTGCAACTTGGGACATGCTCAGAGATGCAGAATTAAGTACTAAAGATTTCATGTCCTTAGTAATAAACGCAGTAGCTCAAGAAAACGATATTGGGGTAGTTCAACAACTACTAATGCAATTGCGTACTGCAATAGATATGTATGCAAAACGAACTAATCGAATCAATTATCTAACAGCGGTAGCTGCTGCGCTCAAAACTAACTGGCAAAATAGTGAGGGTGGTTCAGATAGGCAATTAGCATTTTTGCGATCATGGTCGCAAGTAGCGCAAACTCAAACAGATCTAGATTTAATTAGTGACATTCTTAATGCCAAGACAACTATCAGCGGATTAAAGGTTGATCCAGAACTTCGCTGGACACTATTGCGAAGGTTAGTAGTAACCGGCCAAGTCACCCAAGCAGAAATCGATACAGAACTTGCCCAGGATCCAACTGCAATGGGTCAAGAGCAAGCCGCGGCGGCTAGATCAGCCTTGCCAAGCAAATCTGACAAAACAAAAGCCTGGGTTGAGGTAAGCACTAATACTGAGCTAACTAACAGCGAAATTCATGCTTACTTAGCAGGATTTCACCAAGTCGATCACTTGACAGTACTAAAAGATTTTGTGGATATTTATTTTGAATCTGTACCTCAACTGTGGAGTGCGCGCACCCACGAAATTGGTCAATCACTAGTAACCGGTTTGTTCCCAGTGGCAGTAGTAGATCAGTCAGTGATTGACAAGGCAGATGAATTTATAAGCAACAATCCCGATCTTGCAGTTGGGGCCCGTCGCATAATTGTTGAACAGCGCGACTCTTTAGCTAGAGCACTTAGGGCTCAACAAAAAGATAGCTAGTCGCTGATTGCTTTGCGGCTTGGCTTGTCCTCTACAAATAACGGATCACTCGGAGCAAGTGCAGAGAACTCTTTTGCATTCTGTTTAAACCAGCCTGGGGCTAATACCAATAAAGAAACTATCAGACCTACTGCTACTGGAATACCAACAAAAACTAAAACTGCTGTGGCACCCGCTAACTGCTCACCTGGCTCATCGCCATCATCACGATAAAGCGCTAAAGCTAAATTTGGAATACTCCAAAGCACTATTGACATTAAGAAGACCGCTAAACCACGAAATTTTCTTTTCATTGCGCTAGTTTATCTAGATATCTTTCTGCCCTGCTCTACGCTGGGGGTATGGCTTTACTACTACCCACTCAAACCTTTTTGAACGATGTCACTGACTCTTTAGGTGATTTAGCAATAAAGTTAACTGCCGTTTTATTGGTTGCAATTTTGTTGCTATTTCTGGTTCGAATCTCAGTGAAGCGTTTTGTGAACGCTGCTGTTAAGCGCGCGCAAGATCGTGCCCCTGAAATCGCCCGGAGAGCAGAAAATACCGAAGACCTCTCACAAATCGTGATGGAACAGCGCACCGTGCAACGCTCCAAGGCCGTGGGTCAGATTGTTAGAAGTGTTCTCGCATTAATTATTTGTTCTGTAACAATCATTATGGTTTTAAGTGTGCTTGGCATTAACGTGGCTCCAATCCTTGCTAGCGCGGGTGTCGCCGGAGTTGCCATCGGATTTGGCGCCCAAACACTTATTAAAGATTTTCTTGCTGGAATATTTATTATTTTTGAAGATCAATATGGAATCGGTGACATTGTTGATTTAGGTCCAGCTGTTGGAACAGTTGAAGAAGTTGGATTACGGATAACTCGGCTTAGGGATTTAGGTGGAGTAGTTTGGTATGTGAGAAACGGTGAAATTCTACGGGTAGCAAACCGATCTCAAGGTTGGACATTAGCAATCGTGGATGTACCTGTTGCTTATAACGAAGACTTAGAAAAAGTTAGACAAGTAGTAGATAAAGTTGGACAAGAAATGTTAGAAGACGATCAATATTTTGGACAATTACTAGGCATCCCCACTTACGCGGGCGTAGAGCAAGTTACGGGCGATGCGGTGTTTTTGCGAATTGTCGCCAAAACCGCTCCCGACCAACCCATTCAAATGGCTCGCATAATCAGAGAAAAATTAAAATTAGCATTTGATAAATCGGGCATACGGGTACCAGTGTTAGCACGCCCTTATCTTCCTGGCTCAAGCCAACAACAAAATTCAAATCAAAAATAAGTCTTTGGCAAATGACTGATTATTACCAACAATTTGGTGGCGCAGAATTCTTTACTAAATTCGTAGATGATTTTTATGATGGGGTAAAAGATGATCCAATCTTGCGGCCGCTCTACCCTGAAGCAGATTTAGCGCCCGCCAAAAAAAGACTCCTAATGTTTCTTGAGCAATATTGGGGTGGGCCAGACACCTACTCACAAGAGCGCGGCCACCCGCGCTTGCGCATGCGCCATGCCCCATATGCGATTGGCTTTGCTGCTAGAGATGCTTGGTTAAAACACATGCAAAACGCCTTAACTAAACAAGATTTAACTGATGAACTGAAAGAAACTCTCTGGAGTTATCTTTCAACCGCAGCTGACTCCATGGTTAATACCAGAGATGATGACGTTATTTAATCACTGTAAAAATTGTTTTTAATGAACTTTCTGGCTTAACAAATACTTGACCCGTAGGTGTCAATAATCTCTTCCAACCGTTACAAAGCGCTGCTGAAATACGCGTTCCGGGATGCGCCAGCATTCCTAAAGCGGCGGCGGCATTTAAAGCGCCGAATGGTAATCCGCCCCAGATCTTTTCATCCCAGGCAATTTGTGACACTGCTTCGACTTCTTTATTGTTATTAACTGCTGCTAAAGGTGCAACTTGTTTTTTTAACTTTTCTAGTCGCTCTTTTACTTTCGGCATCACGTCCCCACTCATTACCTTCTCACCAGCTAACCATGGCCCCTCCGGTGGAAGCATCGCTACCGCGGCGGAATGTACTGGTTGATTAAATAATGAAAAATCGATTCCGAGCGAATCATCTAACTGCTCCAGCACTTTTGCTGCAACTAAAACTTGATCTACTTCTTCTACTGATTCTTGAAGCGGAAGTGCAGTTAGTGTTACAACTCCAAAAGGAGGTGCAGCATAAACACCCACAACTGAGGACTTAGTTCTAACTCTTACCAGTGCGTTTTTGTCCCATGAAGCTAATTTTTCTAGCACTAATTTTAATATTCGAATTTCATCTTTACCTAGCAATATCTTCATAAATTAACTTCGAGTTAACTTTCTGTAAGTAACTCGATGCGGACGTGCTGCCTCAAGCCCCATACGTTCGATTTTATTTTTCTCATAGGATTCAAAGTTACCTTCGAACCAGTACCAATTAGATTCACCTTCATAAGCCAAGATATGAGTAGCGACGCGATCTAAGAACATGCGATCGTGAGAAATCACTACTGCGCAGCCCGGAAACTCCAATAGTGCGTTCTCTAAACTACTTAATGTTTCAACATCCAAGTCATTTGTTGGCTCATCTAGTAATAAGAGGTTTCCGCCCTGTTTCAAAGTGAGCGCCAAATTCAAGCGATTTCTTTCACCACCCGATAACACCCCAGCAGGTTTTTGTTGATCGGTCCCTTTAAATCCAAAAGCGCCTACATACGCACGTGAAGGCATTTCAACGTTTCCTACCTTTAGATGATCGAGCCCATCACTTACGACCTCCCAAACAGTCTTCTTTGGATCAATACCGCCACGACTTTGATCTACATAAGAAATACTTACTGTCTCACCAATTTTTATTTCACCAGAATCTGGTTTTTCTTCGCCCATGATCATTTTGAAAAATGTTGTTTTACCAACACCATTTGGCCCAATGATTCCGACTATTCCGTTTCTAGGCAAGGTTAAAGATACTCCGTCAAACAAAATTCTTTCATCAAAACTTTTTGCAAGATTATTTACTTCAATTACTACGTTTCCTAAACGAGGGCCCGGTGGGATTTGAATTTCTTCAAAATCCATTTTGCGAGTTTTTTCGGCTTCATTAGCCATTTCTTCATATCGCTCTAAACGAGATTTACTCTTTGCTTGACGAGCCTTTGGACTTGATCTAACCCATTCCAACTCATCACTCAACCGCTTTTTTAATTTCGCATCTTTTTGACCTTCAACTTTAAGACGCTCTTGCTTTTTCTCTAGGTAGGTTGAGTAGTTACCTTCGTAGGGGTAGGTTCTTCCGCGATCGAGTTCTAAGATCCATTGGGCAACATTGTCAAGAAAATATCTATCGTGGGTAATAGCAATTACTGTGCCTGGATACTTCTCTAAATGTTGCTCTAACCAGAGCACACTCTCAGCATCTAAATGGTTAGTGGGCTCATCCAATAACAACAAGTCTGGTTGGCGCAACAACAACTGCGCTAAGGCGACTCTTCTTCGCTCACCACCAGATAAAACTTTCACATCTGCATCTGCCGGTGGTAGTCGCAATGCATCCATTGCTTGCTCTAATTGCGAATCTAAATCCCAAGCGTTTAAGTGGTCTAGTTCTTCTTGTAAATTTCCCATCTCAGCCAAGAGCGCATCATAATCAGCTTCAGGGTTTGCTAGCAGTTCGCTAATTTCATTAAATCGATCTAATTTAGCTTTTGTCTCACCAACTGCTTCTTCAACATTTTCTAAAACATTTTTATTTTCATTTAGCTTTGGCTCTTGTTCTAAAATCCCAACAGTGGCCCCTGGCAAAAGTTTTGCATCACCATTTGATAATTCATCTATCCCCGCCATGATTCTCAATAGCGATGACTTTCCTGAACCATTTGGACCAACTACGCCTATCTTGGCGCCCGGTAAGAACGCCAAGGTGACATCGTCTAAAACGACTTTTTCATTATGCGCTTTTCTTGCTTTATAAAGAGAGTAGATGTATTCAGCCACAATTACATTCTATCGCTAAACTTTAAAAATATTAAATTCAGAGTCGATTCAGCTAGTTTTACTCAGTTCATACTTCAGCGAAAATAATCCTAGAACGTGAGTACTAACTATTTTAGGTAGTTTTGCTAACTTATAAACCTGAGTCTCGCCATCAATTCTTGGCCGATGAACCACGGGAATCTCAAAAATATTCAATCTTGCATTTTTCACTCTCGCTTGAAATTCCCACCAAAAACCAAAAGATAATTTGGGAGAAACTCCAACTAAAAAATCTAAATCTTGTCTATAGGCTGCGATAAATGGACTCGATGGATCTTTTAATTTGATCCGGAATAACATTCTGAAAACTAAACCAAATAATTTTGAGTAGATAACTCGATTTAATGAATCCACTCTTGGGTTTCTGTATCCGATAGCTATTGTTTTCGGCTTTAGACTTCTAACTAACATAGCAATCTGATTTGGGTCATATTGACCATCTGAGTCTATAAAAACAACTATTTCGCCTGACGAAATTCCAAAACCTCTTAGCACTGCCTCGCTATAGCCAAGTCTCTGAG
>CAZXCT010000057.1:0-7707 GCA_964639395.1 uncultured Bifidobacterium sp. | reverse complement strand
AGGTAGTTTTGGTTTTAATATTTTTTGGTATCCACTGCAAGTAGCCTTCTTTTTAATAATATTTTTTACTTCCGTTTTCAAAACCATCAACGGCAAAGTCATCTGGAAGGGCAGAGCGGTGTCAAGTAAATGATGACCTATCAGCCTTGGTTTTACATTGTTGCCAATATGTCTATCTGGATTATTTGGTCGGTTTTAGTGGGGTATGTGGCAAATCGACTACCGGCTCGGTTTTTTGCGAAAGACACCATAATTACCCACCTTGCAAAGTTTGAGACGCAAAACTGGTTTCAAAAGTATTTATTAGTGCACAAAGTGAAGCGGTATCTACCCGAGCGGGGCCAACTTTTTGGCACAGGAGTTTCTAAAAAATCTCTACCTGATACCGATTCGGTTGGTTTGAAAAAATTCTTAATTGAGACTCGTCGCGCTGAATATGTGCATTGGGTGGTTATTTTTGCTTGGGTCTTTACGTTGTGGTTTAACCCGCCTTGGGCGGTATGGACGGTTGCGATTTTGTTGGTGTTTGGCAATCTGCCTTGTATTTTGGTACAGCGCTACAACCGCTTGCGAGTATTGAGAGTTTTGAGCGGCTTAAATTAAGCAGCGCGCTCTTGGCTTTTGACTGGCAATTTAACAACTACAGACTGTTCAGCCTGTTCGGCTTTTGCTAAAACATTTGCGGCTTGTAAGACAACTTGGCTTAACGGAATCTCTAAAGCGATCGTGATGGCTTTTAACAATTCACTCGATGCTTCTTTTTGTCCGCGTTCAATTTCGCTTAAAAATCCCAATGAGACCTTTGCTTTAGCGCTCAGCGCACGTAAAGAAAGCCCCTGCTGATTGCGGCGGGCTTTTAGCGCTTGACCAATTGCTTGGCGTAGGTTACTCAAAGAATTCCTTTCAACTTGATGAAGTTTACTCTATATCTCAAAAATTAGCGGTTTTGTAAGTTGGTTAGAGCAAAATCAATTGCTAATTCTGCACTTTGTTGCCTTATTTGTGCTCGATCCCCACTCAGGTTTAGCTCTTTTACCACCAATCGATCGTCATCACAAAATCCGATATAAACCAAACCCACCGCTTTACCTTCGAGCGAATCTGGCCCAGCAATCCCGGTAGTTGAAATCGCACAATCAGTTTGTAGTTTTTCTCTTACTAGTTGCGCCATTTGCTGGGCCACCTCAGCGCTCACTGCACCAAAATTAGCGATTGTTTGCTCGCTAACGCCCAATAAATTGACCTTTGTCTCATTTAGATAAGTGCTCACCCCGCCTTTAAAAACGGCAGATGCCCCACTTACTTCACTAATCGCACTTGAAATTAACCCCGCCGTCAAAGATTCTGCCGTCGAGATTGTCAGGTTTTTTTCTTTCAGTAAAGCGACTAATGCAGACGCAATCAATTGGCTTTTTCTCTACTAATCACAATCGCTTTTACAACGTAGTCAATTGCGGTGACGATGGTTAGCGCCACTGCCAATGCCATTGAAACTGGCGCAATAAACGCGATTAAATCTGGCAGTGGTAATAAAAATGCTGTGATAGCAACAATCTGCATGATGGTCTTTAACTTGCCACCCTTACTAGCAGCAATTATTCCTTTTTTGATTACCCAAAATCTAAGCAGTGTTATAAAGAGTTCTCGAGAAATAATCACAATAAAGATCCAGAAAGGTATCAACTCGTAATAGGCCAAGGCAAAAAGTGCCACCCCAATCAATGCTTTATCAGCAATTGGGTCTGCGATCTTTCCAAAATCAGATTCAATTTGATAAGCCCGGGCAATCGCGCCATCTGCAATGTCAGTTAAAAACGCCAAGACAAAAATAACTGCAGTAATAATGCGGTTCACCGGATCCATCGCGTCATCGCCAAAAAGTAAATAAACTAAAACTGGCACTGCAACTATTCTTAAGATGGTTAATAAATTAGGGATTTGGCTAATCAATTAACCGCCTCCCCTGTCAAATCAGCACCGGTATTTGCCGTAACAACGATATTAACCAATTGCCCAATGTTATATTTGCCTTTGGCTATGTGAGTTGCTCCATCAACGTCAGGGCCTTGGTGTGGTGCCCTGCCGAAGCTCACGCCCTCCTCAGTGCCCTCAACCAAAACTTGGGTATTTTCACCGATCCGCGAGTTGGCCTGCTGATCAATTAGCTCATCTGCCAGGTTTTTTATTTCATTAAATCGATCCCGCTTTTCACTATCAGAGATCTGGCCCTCAAAGTCATATGCGGCAGTGTTGTCTTCATTGGCGTATTCAAATACCCCAATCGAATCTAAATTGGCCGCTGAGAGAAATTCCACCAGTTCATTAAATTCACTCTCACTCTCTTGCACAAATCCCACAATGAAATTACTTCTAATTCCGGCGGTGGGGCTTTTGGCTCTGATGTCGTCAATCATTGCTAAAAAGTCATCTTTAGCGCCAAAGCGCTTCATGCGTTTGAGCACGCTTGCTGATGCATGCTGAAACGAAAGGTCAAAGTAAGGCACAACTTTTTCAGTTTCAAATATTGCACGGGTCAAATCTGGACGCATCTCTGCTGGTTGTAAATAAGACAACCTTATCCACGCCAATTCTGGTATTTTTGATAATTCTGCTAAGAGTTTTTCTAAAGACCTCAAATCACCTAAGTCTTTACCGTAACTGGTGGTGTTTTCTGAAACTAGGTAAATCTCTTTCACGCCTTCTGCCGCAAGCCAATGTGCCTCTTCGACAATTTCGTTGATTGTTCGCGAAATATACGATCCGCGAAAGCGTGGAATCGCACAAAATGTGCAACGACGATCACAGCCAGAGGCAATCTTAAGTGGGCTACTTGGGCCAGTAGTTAATCGTGTGCGGTGCATAAACTTTGCCGGTTGCTTGCGATCAACGGGGCTAACCGGCAGTAGTAATCTTCTATCTTGCACTTTTGGTGGGGCGAGTTTTTCACCATTTAAAATTCTTGTAACTTTTGCTGCGATGTCGTCATAATCATCAAAGCCTAAAATTGCATCTGCTTCTGGTAAGGCGTCTGCTAATTCACCCCCATAGCGCTCGGCCATACATCCCACCGCAACAACTGCTTGCACCTTTGACGTATTTTTTAATTCACCTGCTTGTAAAAGCGTATCGATGCTATCTTTTTTTGCTTGCTCGATAAACCCGCAAGTATTAACTAAAACTGCATCAGCTTGTGCGGGGTCTAAAACTAATTGCATTCCATCTGATTTAAATTTTGCCGCTAATTCTTCACTGTCAACATCATTTCGGGCACAGCCAAGTGAAATAATTGCGACTTTTTTCATACCGCACAGCCTAGAGTAAGGCTATAAATTAAAAATTAATTACATTCCAAAGTGGTAAAAGAGGCGTTGCAGCGCATTACTTCGCCGCCCCCGCCGATCTTTCCGAATGGCTGACCGTTCAAAGTCACATTTATCGCACCCGCATTACCAACCAAAATTCTCACATCACTTATGTCAGAGATAGTTTGGCTTTCACCTTCACGAATGGTGCCTTCAAATAAAGTTTCATCATTGCTATCGCTGGCTCTTACCCAACTATTACCATCAACTGCTTCTAAAATAACTAATACCAAATCATTATTAACATCTGCAATTAAATTATCTTCTTCACTACTTGGTGTTTTTGCTGGCTTTGCCTCAACTGGCTCGTCTTCAAATACTTCAGATGTTTCAGCTAGTGGTGGAACATCCGTACCACTATTCACATTTGTAACAAAAGAAAATACGCCAACCGCTAGTACTAATCCAAGTGCCGCCACCATCAAAGTTGACCAATTAAAACCAGTTGATGTCTTAATATCTTTATTTTGAAAATGAACTTTTTCTATTTCAAAAGAATTTGCTAAGCGCGCTTCGATTAAACTCGTAGGCTGCGGTACTGCGCTATCTAAAGGGATCTCGCCAGGAGGGTTTCCAAAATCCTTAAGTAGTTCGACATCGTCGAGGTTCAACATTTTTGCGTACGCTTGAATGTGTCCACGTACATAAGTTGTTGCGCCAACTTTTTCAAATTGATCTGCTTCGATAAAGGTAAGTAAAGTTACGCGAACTTTAGTTTTTCGAGCAACATCTTCTAAAGTCAATCCACGCGCAAGACGGGCCTCGCGAAGAATTTGTCCGATTGACATTTAGCGCCCACTCAATAATCAGAGAAATCTCAGATTCTCTAAGACTTCTATAGATATATGGTTGCACACCAAGCAACTAAACGACAAGTCTGATAGATGAACAACTTCTTAAATCAAGGCAAAACCCGCGCCATGACCTCTAAATAAGCCACTTAACTCTTAAACAATAATTCTTACTTTATTGATCTACCTCACCACGAAGTGCTGAGAGCGTATCTGCCAATTCTTCGGTCTTGATTAAAACCTCTCGCGCTTTCGAACCTTCCGTTGGGCCCACTACCCCACGACTTTCCATTAAGTCCATTAATCGCCCGGCTTTAGCAAATCCCACGCGTAATTTTCTTTGCAACATTGATGTTGAGCCAAATTGTGTTGAAACAACTAATTCGGTTGCAGCGAGCAACAAATCTATATCGTCACCTATATCATTTTCGATATCGCGACGCACCGTAGCTGGTTGCAACACATCTTCACGGTAATCCGGCTCACCTTGTTCAGTCCATGCGTTAACTACCGCTCTGATTTCTTTTTCGCTAACGAAAGCACCTTGAATTCTAATAGATTTTGATGTCCCCATCGGTAGAAATAATCCATCGCCTTGACCAACTAATTTTTCAGCACCGGCTTGATCCAAAATAACTCGAGAATCTGCTAACGATGAGGTTGCAAACGCTAAGCGCGATGGAATATTCGCTTTGATTAATCCCGTCACAACATCAACAGATGGTCTTTGGGTAGCAATTACTAAATGTATTCCAGCGGCACGGGCAAGTTGAGTAATTCTTACAATTGAATCTTCAACATCTCTTGGTGCCACCATCATTAAATCTGCTAACTCATCAACAATTACCAACAAGTATGGGTAAGTTTGTGGCTCAGGCGCATCTTCATTTTTTGCGGCTACTTTGCCCGCTCGCACTGCTTTGTTGTAATCATCTAAATGTCTAAAGCCATGGGCATGTAATGCGTCATAGCGCATATCCATTTCTTTTACTACCCATTGCAAAATCTCTGCAGCCTTTTTTGGATTTGTAACGATAGGTGTGATCAAATGCGGAACACCTGCATAGTTACTTAATTCAACTCTTTTTGGATCAACTAAAACCATTCTCACATCATCTGGTGTTGCTCTCATTAAAATTGAAGTTATAAGCGCATTAATACAACTTGATTTACCTGAGCCGGTAGCGCCGGCTACTAATAGATGCGGCATCTTTGCCAAGTTGGCAACGATAGTGTGCCCTTCCACATCTTTACCTAAGCCAACGATTAAGGGGTGCTTGTCATCTGTGGCAATTGGGCTATTTAGTAAATCATTTAAAGCAACTAATTCGCGATCTGAATTAGGTATCTCAACCCCGATAGCACTTTTACCAGGGATGGGGCTCAAGATGCGTACGTCAGCTGATGCGACTGCGTATGAAATATTTTTACTCAAAGCGGTAACTCGCTCAACCTTCACGCCAGTACCTAACTCAACTTCATAGCGGGTAACCGTCGGCCCACGCGAAAACCCAGTAACCTGCGCATCAATATCAAACTGAGCGAACACTTGCTCTAAAGACTCAACTACTTGGTCGTTAACTTTGGTCTTACCTTTTGGCGCTCCACCTGGTGAGAGGCAATTGGCATTAGGCAGCTGGTAATTATGCACCGAAGACAAACTCAATTGCTTGGCCTTAACCGGAGCCTTGGCTTTAGTAACTTGAATCGTTGGGATCGGCATCGTCTCATCGTTTGCTGCCACCACAACTGGCAATGGTCGAGTTTCTTCTTCAATCAAAATTGGTGAAGCGTCAAATGGCTCATCCTCAAAGGCAGCATCGATAAATTCTTCATCTTCATCTGCCTGATTTTTAGGAAACAGCCACCTCAAAATACTCTTTTTTTCTTTTACAATTGGTTGTTCTGCTGTTTGATCTTCTTCAATGATGGCATCATGAACACCGGTAAATACCTCATCTACTGCCTTGATTAATTCAGGATCAGCCTTAGTCTTTTTAAATGACGCTTTAGGCAAAGACGATTTCAGTTGCATCAAAAATGCCCCTGCCGGAGCCAATTTGCGAGGGATTGCCGTCACTGGTGTCTTGGTTGTTACTAAAACCCCAAAAAATAGCAATAATAAAAGTAGTAAAACTGTGATTATCGAATTAGATAATCCAACTAGCGGCACCGCCACAATCCAGCCCAGCCAACCAGCACCCGACTGCATCGCGCTAACTCCGTCAGCCGGTATCGGCAAGCCTTGAATGATGTGCCAAAGCCCAGTAGTTGCCAACACAACTGCGCTTAAGCCAATAACTACTCTTGGCCCTTCACCTTTTTTAGTTGGGTTTCTAAAAGCACTCCAAGCACCTGACATCATCAATAGCGGCACTAAAACTGCTAATGAGCCAATTGCCCCGCTAATTATTAAGCGAGAAAGATTTGTCAGCGGGCTTTCAACAAAAAACCAAACATCCGCCCCCACAATCACTGCGAGAGCCAACAACATCAAACCTAAACCATCGCGCCTTTGCGCTTGATCAATATCTTTTGCCCCACGTAAAACTGTTCCGAGCGCCTTAGCGACAGCTCCCCAACCAACACCTATTAATAACAGTATCCGCCCAAATACCAACACAATCGGATTAGGGCCCGCTGCTGATTTTCGCTTTTTCGGGGCGCGCGAAGCCGCTCTTGTTGCCATAGGTCGAGATTACCCTTAAAAAACACCTGCCCCAAAGGTCTCAGGGGCCTCGCGTGTCGCAAAACCCCTAAAAATTATGAGCTTTACCAATTTAGACCAGATTAGACTAAAACATGCTCATGCGAACGAATAAATCTCAAGTGGGCTCTTACGAGTTAAAGACTCACTCCTCAGAAATCTTAAAATTAGTCGAATCCGGCGAAACCATCACTGTGACCCGTCACGGTAAACCAATCGCGCAAATTAGTCCTATTACCAATACTGCTTTGACAAAAAAGGCTGCAGTTGAAGTGCTCATTGATCTCGCAAGTGCCGCGGCAAAACGTGGAGCCAAGATCACCCAAGCTGAAATTAAAACTTGGATCAATACAAGTAGACCTTGAAGGCGGTAATTGACGCTTCTTTTATTTTAAATGTAGTCTTTAATGAAATAGATTCTTCAAATTCTAGAGAAATTTTTGAAAGCATTCGACTATCTGATATTTATGTACCTAGCCATTTTAACCTAGAAGTCTCGCAAGCAATATATCTATGTTTAGAAAGCAAAAGAATTTCAAAGTTCGAAGCAAATTTATTTTTAAAGTATTTATCTGACCTTGAATTTACCGTCGCCTCACCCCCTTCGTTAATCCGGCTAAAAGAATTTTGCGTCGATAATCAAGTTTCTAGTTACGATGCTTCATACTTAATACTGGCTCAAGATTTTGAGGCAAAACTCCTGACAAAAGATAACCAGATGCAAAAAATTGCCGACCGATTAAATATTGAATTTAGATAAAGCTCAATCTTCAGACCCAACTATTATCCTGCTTGAACTTAATTCTCTTCGCGCCTTCTTCTCCATGCGCCATATAGCACCCAAAGT
>CAZXCT010000056.1:0-8038 GCA_964639395.1 uncultured Bifidobacterium sp. | reverse complement strand
TTCCCGTCCATAGCACCTGATGGCACCTACAGAAACTAATCGCGATGGATGAGGCTCACGCGGTACCCGAAGTCGAGCGGGCGTGCTAATCGGGATTCACTCCAATCCTCACCTATTTACTGGCATCCGCAACGGCAGCTAATGCCCTCTAACACCAGCTAAAACCTAGGCACCGAACTCATAATCCCTCGGTCACGGGTTCAAGTCTTTCATAATCAATTAGGCAAGTTATCGCACTAAAATAAAGTTTGGCTAGCTTAAAAGATTCTGGGTGTTAGTTTCACCACAGATTAATCAAAACTTAAGAGTGCTAATACAATCTAATTTGCTCTAAAAATCAATGTTTAAACCTCGCCGCCTTAGCTCAGTTGGTAGAGCAACGCACTCGTAATGCGTAGGTCTCGGGTTCGACTCCCGAAGGTGGCTCGTTATTTGGTTAAAGGTCGGAGAAGGCTAAATTTGCAGCGATCAGAAACATTATTATGGCTATTGAAACATCAAGAATTCTCCAGGTAAATGATTTAGACATTAGTTTGGCCGCTTTTTTTGCGCCAAAACCTAAAAATCCAAACCACAAAATCGAACCGAAACTTGCCCCAATAGCAAATATCCATCGCATATCACCAAATTGGTTGGCAAGTGTTCCAAGCAATATCAAAGTGTCTAGATATACGTGTGGATTAAGAAAAGTAAAACCTAAAGTAGCGGCAATTACGGTGCGCCTGCTAGTTAGCGTGCCTGCAGCACTAGGCAATAACTCAGCCGGCCGCGTCGCCCGCCTTAGAGAAAATATTGCAAAACCAATTAAGTAAGCCACGCCTAACCACTTTAAAATTTCTAGTGCTGGGCTGGCAGAGTTAGTGATAATCCCAATGCCAGCAGTGCCAGCAAGAATTAATGCTGCGTCGCTAACTGCGCAAATTACAATTGCTGTCCCTACGTAGTTACGCTGCAAACCTAGTCGCAAAATATAAGAGTTTTGGGCACCAATTGCCACGATTAAAGACAGGCCGGTAAGCAAGCCTGTTAAAAATATTTGCACATAACCTCTTTAATTAAAGACGCAATCTATCAGAAAGTCTGAACCAACTTTGTAGCACAAATGATTAATTTTTATATCTTTCTGTATTTGAGGTGTAGAATACTTATTGTGTCTAAACGTAACCCTAATCTTGTCTTAGCGGTGCTAGTTGCATTAATCACGATAATTTCAATTATTGTAGTAATTATTTCATCAAATCGACCGACACTTGAGTTTGATGCGAATTCCCCGCAAGCGGTTACGCAAAGTTATTTAGTAGCAATTTTTGATGAAGATTTTGATCAAGCGGCTCAATATTTTGAAGCCACTAGCGAATGTGATGCTAACAATTTAGATAAAGCATATTTTGATAAGAGTGCTCGCATAAATTTACTAGAAGCAGACGTTACAGAGGATAGAGCGCGAGTTAAAGTGATGATTGAATATTCAAGTAGCGACTTATTTAATAATTATTACACAGAAGAAACAGTATTTCGATTGCTAAAAGAAGATGGCGACTGGAAATTAACTGGGATTCCATGGCCATTATATGATTGCAATATCGGCACACAATGATTTCATTACTTATTACGTTATTACCTGTATTACTTATAATTTTTTTAATTGTGTACCGTATAAATAAAAAAGATAAAATTGTAAATACAGACGAAAATCAAGTAAAAAGATTTTTTCAGTACTTAATATTATTTGGTTTGGTAATAATTGTAGGATCAGGATTAAGTGGTTTAATTTCTAGACTATTGAGTGAATCAGATTTTATTGTTTCAGATCAAGCGACATTAGCAAGAAATATCTCATTTATTTTGGTGGGGCTTCCACTTTTAATTGCAGTTTCGCTATGGCTTCGCAAACAACATTTAGCAAAAGCTAGTGAAAAAGAATCTTTTGCTTGGGCCTTTTACCTCACCACTATCTTGACAACTTCGCTGCTGGTGTCAGCTACAGCTGCAAATAGCGTCTTGCGATGGATCTTTCAACTAGATGATTACTCGAGCACTGCATTGGCGCAATTATTAATCTGGGGAATTATTTGGGGAGTTCATTTTTTTATTGCCAAGCGATTTGCAAGTGCAATCAGGATGCAAACACAGTATTTAATTGGGTCATTTATTGGACTGCTTTTGGCAATTATCGGCCTAGCAGGGGTAATCAGTGCTGCACTTGAGTCTGTTATTTTTAATAGTCGAAGTTATATTGTGGGTGAAAGCCGAGAAGAGTTATTCTCATCAGTTATAAATTTGATTTTAGCTTTTATTATTTGGACAATTTATTGGATTAAAACTGCTGCAAAATCTGAAAAAAGCCCACTCTTGAATGTTTATCTATTAATCGTGGTAGTCGGTGGGTCGTTAATTGCGGCAGTATCAACGCTAAGTACTGGTCTTTATCAAATACTGGTTTGGTTTATTGGCACTCCAGTTGAGAAGACTGTCACAGCACATTTTCAAAACACTCCAACTCTTTTTGCCGTGGTGGTAGTTGGGATATTGGTTTGGTGGTATCACCGAAACTTTTTATCTTTAAGTTTTTCAAAAGCGAGAGGAGAGGTAGAACGAACATATAATTACCTTCTCGCTGGTATTGGGTTAGTCGCTGCGACAGCTGGGATCACTGCAGTTTTAGTAGCAGCGATAGAAAGTCTTTTAAACCCGACATTGGTTCCAGCAAATAATGCAATAAATACCTTGCTTGCTGCAATTACATTTTTATTAGTAGGTGGCCCGGTTTGGTTTATTAACTGGAATCGTGTTCAGAAAACTGTAAATCAAGGCGATATAGCAGAAATAACTTCACAGGTTCGTAAAATTTATCTGTTTTTACTATTTGCAATAGGTGCCATCGCGGCAGTTATAAGTTTAATTACTGCAGTCTTTCTTATATTAGAGGATATTTTAGTAAGTGATGTCTCTACTGAGTCGCTAAGGCAAATGCGATTTGCGTTGAGTATTCTTCTTTCTTCATCTTTAGTTTCTACTTACCACTGGCTATTGTTTAAAAATGAGCGCAATAAATTGGGCAAAACTCAACTGGGCCCTAAAACTATATTTATAATTTCACCACCTGATAAAGACTTAGCTAGCTGGCTAAAAGAAAACACAAAGGCAAAATTTAAAATTTGGTTTGAAGAAGAGAATAATGAAATATTTTCACGCGAAGAACTTAAAGAGTTACTGGTCAATTCACAGTCAGACACAGTTTTTGTGATTAAAGAATCCGGAAAGCTAAAGCTGGTAAAGGTAGCAGATTAAGCCAATTAGATGTAAAAGCACAGTTATTTAACCTGTTTTATTGGGTTTTGGCATAAGAGTAAACTCAAAGACATTGGTAGAGATTGTAGCTAAGGAGATATTTAGGTGAACCTTTTTAAAAATATTACTTTCGGCGATGATCAATCTAAATCTTCTGACACAGCGTGGGGTTGGATCTGCGCCCAAACTTGGCCTGATTGGACTGTTGATGTAGTAAGCGTTCAAGGATTTAACCTACAAGAGCGTGAATCATCTGAAGATGCTTACGAGTTACATGAATGGACACCAAGTCAACCTCGTGAACTTAAAACAAGTGCACAATTTTCTGAAGTTAGATATCTAACAGCCAAGAATGATCCCAGACTCATTTTGGGTGAATGCACAGAAACCGACTTAATTGTGGTCGGGTCAAGGGGTAAAGGCTTGTTAAAATCAATGCACATCGGTAGCACCGTTGAATCATTACTTCGTTGCCCAAATGCACCATTAGTAATTGCTAGATCAGAGAACAAAATTAAGTCAATTCTGGTATGTATGGACGGGTCTGCACACTCTTTTTACGTGGTTAATCTTTTAGCGGCTTTACCTTGGATAAATACTGCAGAAATTACGGTGCTGGGAGTTGTGGAATACGAAAATGATATCAAACAAAAAGTTACTACCGCGGCAAAAGTACTAGCAGCTACCGGCGCAAAAGTAACTGAAAAAATTATTGAGCCAGACCCACTTGCGATAACCATTAGCCCAAAATTAACAATTTTGGATGAAATTGATGAGCTATCACCTGATTTAGTGGCGCTCGGAACAAGAGGCATGACTGGTTTACCAAGAGTTTTAGTTGGATCGGTGGCAAGTGCAATTGCACATTACTCAAAGAGTTCTGTTTTGCTTGCGCACGACTGGTCTGTGGAATAGTTAAAGCAGCAGGTAGCAAAGCGTGGATTTAGGCCCTTATCAAGATTTGCCGCAAGTATTGGGGTTTAATGACCCTAAAAATTTTTCGTTAGCGAAAGAACATTTACTTAGTAGTTTTGGTCGTTTACCTAGCATGCCTGAATCTTTAGAAATAATTAGTGAAACACCATACATTTATGATGGGGTAGAAATTACTCCAATTTCTTGGTGGTGTGGCTATGGCCCACGAACTCAAGGTTATTTAGTTAAGCCGCAAGAAGTTAAATCTGCCCTTCCAGGAATTTTATATTTACATAGTCATGATGACGTTAAAGAATTTGGGGTTCAAAAAGTATTAGATGGCGCCGGTGATTTACCAGCAGAGTTGGCATGGGTAAAAGAAATTCATTACGGTGGGCAGGCTCCGGTAAATGAATTAGCTAAAGCTGGATTTGCTGTTTTAGTATTTGACTGTTTTTTGTGGGGGAGTCGAAGGTTTGCTGACGAAGTGATGCCGTCACGGCTTCGTGAGATTTTACAGAAAGAAAAC
The DNA here is from genome assembly GCA_964639395.1 of uncultured Bifidobacterium sp. GTDB lineage: Bacteria > Actinomycetota > Actinomycetes > S36-B12 > UBA5976 > ATZT02. The sequence goes on along the minus strand of CAZXCT010000056.1, from coordinate 3,303 downwards.
TATGAAGATCTTGCGGTAATGCACGAATCTATGGTGCTTTCAAAATACTTGTCTTTATTTGGCAGCACGCTGGCTGGGCTAATTAACTTTGACGATCGGGTCGCAATGCAGGTATTAAAAAATTTAGCTGACACCACAGATCAAATTGGTGTAGTTGGATTATCCGGAGGTGGTTCGCGGGCAATTTATCTTCACGCCACAAATCCTGAAATAAAAGCCACCGTGTCTGTAGGAGCAATGGCTACATATGCCTCGATGCTTGATCGCCATATCGCACCACATTCATGGATGTTTTTTCCGAATGATTTAGCCAGCAAGTTGGATTGGCCAGAAGTAGCAATGCTTGGCTCTGAGAATTCTTTATACGTTCAATTTTGTGCAAATGATCAACTGTTTACTCTCGCAGGCATGCAGGCAGCAGATGCTTCTCTTAAAAAGCACTACGAAAAACTTGATTCAGAATATAAGAGTGATTTTTACCCAGTTAAGCATTCTTTCACCACCCAAATGCAAAAAGATGCACTTGGGTGGTTGAAAAAAATTCTATTGCGGGATTAATGTGCCGGAGAATATTTGCCAGGATAAAGCAGATTTCGCTACCAAGCTCAATATTATGTAAGCACGTTCCCCATAAAGATAGTCACTCCACTTACCCTTTTGCTTATATTGCCAATATTGCACTAAAGCAAAAGAATTAAAGAATAAGAACAGTGAAACCACAATCCCATAAACAAATGCTGGGGGACTAACGGGTGAACTTGATCCAGGCGCAATTACCGCAATCAAAATAATTAACCAAGGGACCAATCCAGCCAGCGAGCCAAAGATAAATGGCAGAAAATCTTTTGTTCCAGGGTTAGTGTATTTTTCTTGCAGCCAACCGAACCAAATCATTGTTGCATTAACGAAAAAGATCCCGATTAAAGCAGCAAAATCTGCAATTCCAGTAATTTGCGCAATTAACACAATCATTACTGAAGAGCTAATTGAATATTCAACCCACCTGAAAATATTTTGATTTTTTTCTAGTCCTTTTTGGTATCTGTTAAAAAATTGTGGGCTCGCAACTACAAAATGAAAGAAAGCTGAAAGTAGCAAAAATAGTGCTACCCCCCAACCAACGCGAACATTAAAAATAGTGATGGGATCCGCAAACGCAGTACCGGGAGGGCCTGCTAGATAAGTAGCAGTTACTGGAAGACTGAATGAATTCGACAGTGCTAGTACCGCTACGAATTGCACCAGGTGAAAAAATCCGGCTATTACGTTAAATCTTCTTATCTTATTCATGCGATTCCTTTGTGTGGAGTACTTGAAGTTTAATTCAATTGACGTAAATTTTGGCTACAAATCGCCTATAGACTATATATATGAATATAGACAAAGCCGTATTTGCAATTATTAATGTAGTTTTAACCATTATTTATGCATTTGGCTCTGGCTTATGGATTAATGCTGGAAGCAGTTTTTATCGCTCGTTAAAGAAGCCCTTTTGGCAGCCTCCAGATTTTATCTTTGGCGTGATTTGGCCGTATAACTTCTTAATATTAATAGTGATAAGTATTTCAGTTATTTCGCTCGGAAGCGCTACTCAAAAAAATATATGGCTAGTTTGTTACTCTACCTCAGTGGTGGCAGCACTTTTATGGTCAAAACTTTTTTATTCATCAGAGAGCTTGTTACCAGCAGCAATATTTTTAGCAATAACTGCCTCATTAACACTTGTGATGACTTACTTGGCTTGGAGTTTAAAACTATGGGCTGGCTTAGCTATCTTGCCTTACCAAATTTGGGTTATTGTCGCCAGCAGTTTATCTTTTGGCTACGCTTACTTGAATAAAAATTAATATCAAATCAGGCCTGTACTTCAATGACCACATTTACTGCAGGTGTGTCTTTTGAAGAAAGATTTAAGCAATATCTGAGTCCAGAATGTAGGTTTAACTTTTGCTTTTCTAGGATATGTTTTAGACCATAAATCAAAATAAGGACCTAATTGCAAAAGCAAGATCACACTCAGTTACCAAAGGGTGCAGATCTATTTCGAATGATTATTGGAGTATTCGGCATAGGCACCTCAGGCCCAATAATTGCTTTAAGTTCAATGCCAATTCCAGCCTTGATATTTTGGCGAAATTTGGGGGGCGCAATTGCTACGCTGCCATTTGCTTTAAGAAAAAAAGAATGGAAGAAGCAGCATTACACCGGACTACTTTGGTCGTTAGTTGCTGGAATTGCCTTGGGGCTACATTTTTTTGGATTTTTTATTGCAATGCGCTATACCTCGGTTGCTGCCGGGGTAGCGCTCACCGCATTACAACCAATTTTTGCTGCTTTGTTTTTAAAAATGTTCGGTGGGCATATTCCAGCTAAAGCTTGGATCGGAATGGGCGTCTCATTTTTAGGTGTTTTGTTAATTACTGGAGTTGACTTTTCAATTTCATTAGAATCATTTTTAGGTGATCTTGCAGCTATTGTTGGTGCTGCACTTGCGGCAATTTATGTAATGTTTGGCGCGAAAGCGCGGCAAACAGTGTCTACTGTTAGCTATACAACAATTTGCTACTTTGCTAGTGCTTTCACAGCATTGCCGATTGTATTTATTTTAGATGTTGATTTATTTAATTACGACAGTTTTCAATGGCTGTTAGTGATTGCTTTGATTGTGGGCGCACAACTATTAGGCCATTCGATGTTTAATAGTGTGCTAAAGCGAGTATCACCTGCAGTGGTTTCGCTAATTGTGTTTTTCGAGGTACCGGTGGGGGCAATTTTGGCATTTTGGTGGTTAGGTCAAACCCCGCCACTAGGTGTAATCCCAGGCATTGCCTTGATATTAATTGGCTGCGCCATAGTGGTGTTACGAGTTAAGTTGCCCGAAGAGGTCTAATGGAACTAATTTTTATATTTTTAGTAGCGGTAGTCGCCTCAGCATTAACATTTTTTTCAGGTTTTGGATTAGGCACAATATTACTTCCGGTGTTTGCAATTTTTTTACCAATTACAACTGCGGTAGCTACCACAGCAATAGTTCACCTAGTTAACAATTTATTCAAATTTATTATTACCTATAAGGCAATTAATTGGTCAATAACTTTGTTATTTGGAATTCCGGCAATAATTGCAGCACTAGTGGGTGCGATTACCCTGGCTAGGCTCGATACCCAAACCGTAATTAGTAATTGGCAAGCACTAGGGGTTAGCGGTGAAATTACGCTAATTGGTTTTACTATAGGCGTAGTTATAATCATATTTGCAATTTTTGAACTGCTCTCTAATTTTAAAACGATTGCAATATCAAAT
>CAZXCT010000055.1:0-8442 GCA_964639395.1 uncultured Bifidobacterium sp. | reverse complement strand
TTGCGATGCCCATGTTGAAGTTGGACATGGTGGTCACTTCTTAGGCGCGGCTCATACCATGGATAGATTTCGTGATTGCTTTTATCGCCCAATGCTTTCTTCTAGTGAGAATTTTGAGCGTTGGACTCGAAATGGAGCAAAAACAACAGACATCAGAGCAAATGAAATTGCTCATAAAAAGATTGCTGAATATGAGATGCCCCCAATGGATGACGCCATCAAGGCAGAGTTGGATGAATTCGTCACTAAGCGAAAGCGTGAGCTTGACGCGTGAGTTCAGACATTGAAATTGCACGACAAGCAAAATTAAAACCGATCACAGAAATTGCAAGTAATTTAGCGATTGATGCCGATGCAGTTTTTGCCTACGGCCCGAACAAAGCAAAAATCAGTCTGGAATTTATCAACAAAATCAAAAAAAATAAAAAAGGTAAGTTGATTTTGGTTACTGCTATGACCCCAACCCCTGCCGGTGAAGGTAAAACCACAACAACAGTTGGTTTAGGTGATGGTTTAAATCGAATCGGTAAAAAAGCAGTCATCTGTCTGCGTGAGCCATCCTTAGGCCCATGTTTTGGTATGAAAGGTGGAGCAGCTGGCGGCGGTTATGCGCAAGTAGTGCCAATGGAAGATATCAATTTGCACTTCACCGGTGACTTTCATGCCATTGGAGCTGCCCATAATTTACTTGCGGCAATGCTAGATAACCACATTTACTGGGGGAATGAACTTGAAATTGACGTAAGGCGAATTACTTTTAAACGAGTAATCGATATGAATGATCGCGCTTTACGAGAAATTGTTGCATCACTTGGTGGTCCGGGTAACGGCTATCCGCGTGAAGCAGGATTTGACATAACGGTCGCAAGTGAAGTTATGGCTATCTTGTGTTTGGCAATGGACTTAGCTGATCTTGAGCGTCGTCTCGGAAACATTGTTGTTGGCTACACCAGAGATAAAGCGCCGATAACGGCAAAGCAGCTCAACGCAGCAGGAGCAATGACGGTATTACTTAAAGATGCCATGATGCCGAATTTGGTACAAACATTAGAAAATAATCCAGCATTTGTTCATGGTGGTCCGTTTGCAAATATTGCCCACGGGTGCAACACAGTATTAGCAACAGATACCGCCTTAAAGTTAGGCGACTACGTTGTTACTGAAGCAGGATTTGGTGCCGACTTAGGTGCCGAAAAATTCTTTAATATTAAATGCCGTAAAGCAAATTTAAAGCCAGAGGCAGTAGTAATTGTTGCAACAATTAGAGCACTAAAAATGCATGGTGGTGTGGTTAAAGAAGAACTTGGTAAAGAAAATGTTGCTGCAGTTGAAGCAGGGCTGGCTAACTTAGGGCGCCATATTCAAAATGTTCAAAAATTTGGTGTTCCCGCAGTGGTGGCAGTTAATACCTTTACTTCAGATACCCAATTAGAGTTTGAGGCCGTTAAAAAATATTGTGAAGGCTTAAAAGTAAATGCAATAAAATGTACTCATTGGTCTGATGGTGGTGCTGGTACAGAAGAGTTAGCTAATAAAATAGTAGAAATTACCGAGTCAAATCAAGCAAACTTCAAACCACTTTATCCAGATGAATTACCGCTATGGGAAAAGGTAAAAACAATCGCGACCGAAATTTATGGTGCAAGTGATATTGCGGCAGATAAAGTTATCCGCGATCAATTTAAATCATTTGAAGCTGCTGGCTATGGTGGGTTTCCGATTTGTATGGCCAAAACTCAATATTCATTCTCTACTGATCCGAGCCTTAAAGGAGCACCTTCGGGTCACACCGTCCAAATTAGAGAGTTAAGACTTTCAGCCGGTGCCGAATTTATCGTGGTGGTTACGGGTGAAATTATGACAATGCCTGGGTTACCAAGAATACCCGCGGCAGATTCTATTCACCTTGATAATGCAGGACAAATACAAGGACTTTTTTAAGGGTATTGATTTTTACCTACGCTTTAATCTACCGTGTAACGGGTGGGCAATAAAAATTCTAATAGCACCTCCCCGGTGCAATCTGTAGATCGAGCACTAGAAATATTAGAAATACTTTCAAAAAAATCTGAAGCAGGCGTAACTGAAATTTCTCACATTATTGGCGTACATAAATCAACTATTTCACGTTTAATTGATGCGCTTGTAAAAAGAGGTTTAGTTGAGCAGATTTCTGAACGCGGAAAGTTTAGATTAGGAATTGGGTTAATTAAATTAGCCGGGATTGCTAGTGCTCAATTAGATTCTGTAATTCAATCACGACCAATCGCAAAAGAACTTGCAATTCGTTTTGGCGAGACAGTAACTATTGCCACGTTAGACGGAAAGCAAGTTTTATATGTAGATCAAATTGCTGGTCCTAATTCAATAAGTATGAGAACTTGGGTTGGACAAAGAGTTCCGACACACGCAACAGCTACTGGCAAAGTTTTAACTGCTTGGTTGCCAGATAAAAGTAGAGCAGCCTTACGTCCTACAAAATGGATTAAGTATGCAAAAAATACTCTGACCGATAGTAAAAAACTAGAAGCCGAATTAACTCAAGTTAGAAAACAGGGTTTTGCAACCGCAATTGAAGAGTTAGAGGCAGAATTAGTTGCAATCGCGGCGCCAATTCAAAATAGTCATAAAGAAGTAGTGGCGGCACTAGCAATTTCAGGGCCGGCTTTTCGCCTCACCAAACGAGAGATCCCGGCTATTTCTCAAGCATTAATTGCCGCAGCCACCAAAATCCACATAAATCTGTAAAAAATTGGCTCAGAACCTTGACCCCAGCCCCAGCATTGACCATGCTTTAGTTTTGAACAATCAACAGGTTGCGTAATTATCAACAATGGGAGTTGCCGTGATATCTCTACTAATCGACGGAGTAAGAGTCCCAGCCAAATCTAAAGCCACAAGAAGTATTAATAACCCAGCCACCGGCGAATACGTCATTGAGGTGGCCGAAGCCGATCGGGCCGATACTGAATTAGCAATTAAGGCAGCCAAGCAGGCTTTTGAAAATTCGCGCTGGCGCGAGTCCACTAGCCATCAACGTGCTGAAATTTTACGTAAAACTGCAGAAATTTTAGCGCGCGACAAATCACAAATCGCCAAAGCAGAATCATTAGACACCGGAAAACGATTTATAGAAAGTGAATATGACATTGATGATGTAGTAAATGTTTTTAAATACTATGCAGAATTAGCAGAAACCCTCACTAATCGGGTAAATAAAGTTGATCGACAAAATGTTGAAAGTAGAATTGAGTTCGAGCCAGTGGGAGTTTGCGGGCTAATTACTCCTTGGAATTACCCGCTGTTACAAGCTAGCTGGAAGGTTGCCCCCGCAATTGCTGCCGGATGTACTTTTGTAATTAAGCCAAGTGAGTTAACTCCAACAACTACTTCAATGCTGATGGATGTTTTAGCTGAAGCTGGGCTACCTAACGGAGTTGGAAACCTAATTTTAGGCGCCGGTGCCACTGCCGGTGCTTTGCTAAGCGAGCATCCGGATATTGATTTTGTTTCTTTCACTGGCGGTGTAAATACAGGTAAATTAATTATGAAAACGGCTGCTAACACTGTAAAAAAAGTTGCACTCGAGCTAGGTGGTAAAAATCCAAACATTATTTTTAAAGATGCGGATTTAGACGCTGCAATTGACAATGCCCTTACTGCGGTATTTTTGCATTCCGGACAAGTTTGCTCAGCTGGGGCACGATTAATAGTTGAGCAATCGATTCATGATCAAGTGGTCAGCGCTATTGCCGAAAGAGCTGACAAAATAGTTTTAGGTGGTCCTTTTGAAGCCAATGCAGAATCAGGTGCTTTAATAAGTGCCGCACATTTAGCAAAAATTGAAAAATACGTTGCAGCTGCAATTTCTGAGGGGGCAAAAGTTGTTGCAGGTGGGCACCGTCCGAATGAATCTCACTTACAAGACGGATTTTTTTACAGACCAACCGTGCTTGATAATTGCCACAGTAAAATGACTTGTGTACAAGATGAATCCTTTGGACCAGTTTTGACAGTTGAAACTTTTGAGTCTGAAGCTGAGGCAATCGCAATTGCCAATGACACTATTTACGGTTTAGCGGGTGCGGTTTGGACAAACGACAATCAAAAAGCTAATCGTGTCGCTAAACAATTGCGTCATGGCACAATCTGGATAAATGATTATCACCCCTATGTGCCGCAAGCAGAATGGGGCGGATTTAAACAATCTGGGGTGGGGCGCGAATTAGGCCCAGCTGGGTTGGCCGAATATTTAGAGCCAAAACATATCTGGCAAAACCTAAAGCCAGCACCAAGTGGCTGGTTTAGTGAAGGGGCAAATTAATGGACCAACATAATCAAGCAGCAACAATTTCTGTAAGAAATCTTTGGAAGGTCTTTGGCCCTAAACCGCAAGCAATTATTGGTAGTGAAGACGCAAAATTACCGCGCGCAGAATTAATGAAAAAAACTGGCAACACGGCAGCGGTGGTAGACGTTTCTTTTGATGTTGCACCAAATGAAGTTTTCGTTGTGATGGGATTATCCGGATCAGGTAAGTCGACATTGGTGCGTTGTTTAACAAGACTGATTGAGCCGACTGCTGGCAGTGTGCAAGTGATGGGTGAAGATATTTTGAAAGTTGATAAAAATAGATTGCGTGAATTAAGACGTACTAAATTTTCTATGGTATTTCAACATTTTGGCTTGTTGCCACATCGCAAAGTAATTGACAATATCGCTTACGCACTTGAAGTGAATGGTGTTAAAAAAGAGGCGCGACATAAGCGTGCACAAGAAGTAATCGAGCTAGTTGGCTTATCTGGTTATGGACATTCTTACCCTGAACAACTATCTGGCGGTATGCAACAACGCGTTGGTTTGGCGCGGGCACTTGCGGTTGACCCAGCTGTTTTATTTTTAGATGAACCATTTTCAGCACTTGATCCATTAATTAGACGTGATATGCAAGCTGAGGTGATTCGCCTGCATAAAGAAGTAGGTAAAACTATGGTTTTTATTACACACGACCTTTCAGAAGCCATGAAGCTTGGTGATCGAATTGCAATTATGCGAGATGGCGCAATCGTACAAATGGATACGCCTGAAAATCTAGTAGCCAAACCGGCAGATGATTACGTTGCAGACTTTATGCGAGACATCCCTAAGTCACATGTTTTAAGTTTAAAAACAATTGCCCGACCAGCAAGAAGTGATGAAGCAACTGATGGCCCAGAACTTGATGGCGAAATGATAATTCGAGATGCCTCGCCAATTATTGTAAGCGCAGATAAACCAGTAAGAGTTACCTTAAACAATAAACCGCTTGGCCTGGTTGATAGTAATGACGTTCTCAAACTAATCTCGGGCGACGCACAGTGACAACTGTGGCAAACCCGCTAGCAGGCGTTTTAAAATTTAAAGTTAGACGTATTTATTTACTATTTATTATTATTGTGAGTTGGGCTATTTTTTCTTCAATATTTAAAGGTCAAGCAACTTTAGAGTTGCCTACCTCAGAAGATAGTTCGTTCACGGCACGCTTAGAACGAATTGCCTCAGCAATTCGAGCTGGCCGATTTGAAAATCCTGCCTTCGTCTACTTTTTTAACCCATTAAGAGAGATAATTGACACTTTTGTCCAATTTATTAGAACTGTTTTTGCAATTCCAGTTTCAGGCTCAATCATTCCGATGATTGGTTGGCTAGGGGTAATCGGTGTTGTAGCATTTTTAGTTTTTGTGACAAGTAACTTCAAAATAATGCTGTTAGCGGTTTCGCTATTAATTGGTACCGGGATATTAGATATGTGGACTTTCACCATGGACACATTGGCCATGACGTTAGCTGCCGTTTTACTTTCGTTATCAATTGGTATTCCACTAGGAATTTGGGCTGGGCTCTCTGATCGCGTATTAAAAGTACTTCGACCCTTTTTGGATTTAGCGCAAATTGTTCCGACTTTAGTTTATTTAGCACCGTTAGCGTTGTTTTTCTTAATTGGCGCAGCCTCTGCAACGATTGCCACAATGATCTATTCCATTCCGATTGCTATCCGATTTACTTCCACCGCGATTAGAGGTTTGGCCTACTCCCCAGTAGAAGCGGCTATTTCTATGGGCTCTACAAAAAGACAAGCCTTAAATAAAGTGCAGCTTCCGATGGCTATGCAAACAATTATTTTGGGGGTAAATCAAACTGTTATGGCAGCACTTTCGTTTGTTGTTATCGCAGCACTAATTGGAGCCCCCGGCTTAGGTAAGCCAGTAATCGAAGCACTAATTGTTAGAGATGTCGGTGAAGGTTTTGTCGCTGGGCTAGCCGTAGTGCTGGTTGCCATCATGCTAGACCGGGCTACCAGTGCGGCTACCAAAGTTAAAAAGTCTTTTGTACCTCCTTCTGAAAAAGAAATTAAGCTTCGAAGAATGCAAATAATTGCAGTAGCAGTTTTTGCAGTGGTATCGGTCTTTCTCTCTAGAAGTTTTTTATGGGCTGCGATTTGGCCAGAAAATTTCAACCTACACAAGCAAGTAGCCAGCCTTACTAATTCTGCGGTGGAGTTTGCTACGACTCAACTTTATTTTTTAACTATCGGGTTCAAAGAGTTTATTACAATAAGTGTGCTCAATCCACTTGAAATGCTGTTAGCACAATCTCCGTGGTTCATCACAGTTGCAGCAATATGTCTAATTGCGTTATTGATTGGTGGATGGGCAGTAAGTGTGCTCTCACTCGCATTAATGCTGCTGATTGTTTACACCGGTTTATGGAATGACACCATGATTACGCTAACTCAAGTTTTAGTTGCTACTTTGCTAACAATGATTATCGGAGTATCGGTTGGTGTTTGGATCGGAAGAAGCGAAAAGGCAGATACCTTTATTCGACCTATTTTGGACGCCGGCCAAACGCTTCCGGCCTTCGTATATTTGATCCCGATGCTAGGACTCTTTGGCCCAAGTCGATTTACCGCTATCGCAACCGGAATCGTCTATTCAATTCCAATCGTCACAAAGATCGTTGGCGACGGAATTAAAAATGTTTCTCGTGCGATGGTTGAAGCTGCAATTTCTAACGGTTCCACTTCGTGGCAGGTGATAAGTAAGGTGCAACTACCGGCGGCTAAGCGGTCACTTTTATTGTCCACTAACCAGGGGCTAATTTTTGTTTTAGCAGTGGTAGTGATTGGTGGATTTGTCGGATCCGGTGGTTTAGGGTACTTAATTTTGCTAGGCGCTTCAAAGCCAGAATTACAAGGTAAGGGATTAGCCGCTGGATTAGCGATCCTTTTACTCGGAGTAATGATTGATCGAATCGCGCAGGCTGGTGCAAAGACTAAATGAGGCATCACTTGATAACGATTCGGACAAGGTTTCAAGGAACTATCACAAGATAGGTTCTTGATTGGTTACCATCTAGGTAATCATCTTTAAAGGAGGGTGAATGAAGATAAAGCTAAACGGTCGCCACGCGATCGCTTCGCTCTTTATTGCTTTTGGCTTACTGCTTTCTGCTTGTAGCGGTGCCGGAGTGGATCAGCAAGCAGCTGAAGATACTTCTGGTGCAACTACTGAAGAAACAACAGAAGTAGCAGCTGCTGCTTGTGGCGAATGGTCAATTGCAATGCATGCTTGGGTTGGCTATACCGCATCTGCACAAGTATTAACAAACATTGGTGAAGAACTTGGTTGCACTATTAATCAGGTAACTCTTGAAGAAGCTGGTGTAACTTATGACGCTATCGAAGCCGGATCAATCGACTTAATCGTCGAAGACTGGGGTGGCGGAAGATGGCAAGAGTGGGCTGACCGTGGACAGTTAGTTGAAGTTGGTGAAAACGGAAACGTCGGACTTATCGGTATGTTTGTGCCTGCATGGATGGCTGAAGAATATCCAGACATTACCGATGCAGCTAATCTCAATAAATATGCTGATCTATTTAAGACAAGTGAATCTGGTGGTAAGGGCGCTTGGTACGAAGGCCCACCTGGTTACACAACTATCGGTGAAAAAATGATCGCAGCTGGCGACTTGAACTACCAGGTTATTTCTACTGGTTCAGAGGCCGCCTTGGTTGAATTATTTACTCAAGCTGTAGATAACAAAACTGCTGCACTTGGTTATTTTTATGAACCACATAACCTCTTTGGTGCGCTTGATTTAGTGCGTATTAATTGGCCAGAGAACAACTGGGCTGCCCCGGAAGAGGCAGACGGTACAACTGATTATCCAAAATCTCCACTAATCAAAATTGCTAGCGCAAAATTAGTGGACGCTGGAGACCCATTTGCTAACTTGGTTCAAAATTGGACCTGGACAAATGCTGATCAGAATCAGATTGCTGCCGATATCGAAGCAGGAACTGATCCAAAAGCAGCCGCTCAAAAGTGGATCGATGCAAATCGCGCCACAGTTGATGGCTGGATTGGCTATATAACTCAAAATAAAAGCGGCGGGCTCTTG
>CAZXCT010000054.1:755-8707 GCA_964639395.1 uncultured Bifidobacterium sp. | reverse complement strand
AATTTTTGAGCATGCACAAAAATTAGGTATCAACTTGATCGGTGTTCATAAAGGTGTTCCGCTTGGCCCACAGCCAGTTGAACACACCAGAACATTTGACATGGACGGGGCAGCAGCGAACTTTCCGGATATCAACTTTGTGATCTTCCACGTTGGTTTGCCTTGGCTTGATGAGACGCTCTGGCAGATCATCAGATTCCCTAACCTCTACGCTTCAATTGCCGCAACCGTGAACTTTATCTCAAGACAACCGAGAGTGTTCGCAGAAATTATGGGCAAGTTGATGTGGTGGGCCGGCGAAGACAAGATCATCTTTGGTGGTGAATCACCAATTTGGCATCCACAATGGGCGCTCGAAGAATTCTGGAACTTCCAATTACCAGAAGACATCGTTGCCGAGCGTGGCTACCCACAATTAACCGAACAAGCAAAGCGCAAGATCTTGGGCGAGAACCTACTTCGCTTGCACGGTATGGATGTAGAAAAAACCAAGAAGAAATTCGGGTACTAAACCCGAAACAAATAAAAGAACCCTCGCGTTTACGTGAGGGTTCTTTCTAATCAACTCTTTCTCTCGCCTTATGCATCCCTCCCACCGCTGACAACACCAACAAAGCAGGCCAACCACACAGATAACTTTTAGTGTGCTTTTTTCTCAAAACTAATCCCAAGTGCTCTTGGTCAAAAAAGTCCTTTATTTTTGAGTCGATCGTTATGTTTCGTTACTTTAGAAAATGGACTCTATTGAAATTTATGACATTAGTTTGCGGCAGAATTTGCACACCAGCGAGCAAGAGAAACTAGAATAAAAAAATAATGGCTACATATCAATCTCTAGGTATTAAACCCGTAATAAACGCCTGCACCACCATGACTTACCTGGGTGGCTCGTTAATGCCGCAAGAAGTAGTTCATGCCATGACACAAGCCAGTCAATCATTCATAGACATTCATGATTTACATCAAAAAGTTGGTGCCCATTTAGCCACATTGACCCAAAATGAGGCAGCTTATATAACGACTGGGTGTGCGGCTGGGATTGTACTTTCATTGCTTGGTTTAAAAACTAAAGGTGACCAAGAAAAAATAAAAAACTTACCTCAAGATTTGCAAACCGATGAAGTCTTAATTCAAAATACTCAGCAAATCCCTTACTTTCCGGCAATCGCTTTGGCAAAGTGCAAAGCAGTATTTATCGGAACTGATAAAGAAGTTACCGAAGCAGAGTTTTTAGCAAAAATAAGTCCCCGGACTATTGCAACTCTTTTTGTAGCAGGAGATCATCTAAATAAAGGTGGGTTAAGTCTAGAAACTGTTATTAAAATTTGTAAGTCAAAAAATATCAGAGTAATCGTAGATGCAGCAGCTCAACTACCACCGGTTGAAAATTTGTGGAAATTTACAAAAGACAAGGGTGCTGATCTTGCACTTTTTAGTGGTGGCAAAGCGCTAATGGGTCCGCAAAGTTCTGGGCTAATGGTCGGCGCGAGTGACATGATTGATTGGGCTCGTAAAGTTGGTGCACCAAACCAAACCTTGGCGAGAAGTATGAAGGTTGGCAAAGAAGAAATCATGGGTCTGACCACCGCGGTTGAACGTTATCTAAATCTTGATCACGTCGCACAATGGCAAAAGTGGTCAAAAAATGTTGATTATTGGGTTGATGTATTGAATCAAAAAGAAAAAATAACCGCTAAAAGATTTGAGCTAAACGAAGCAGGACAACCCGTGCCACGCGTGCTGGTTAATATTCAAAATTCTGCAAAAATACAGCTAACCGAAGCATTGCTCAACCATGAACCAAGTATTGCCGTCTTAGCAAATGATGCAGACTCTTTTTACATTAGTCCAGACTTACTAAATGACGAAGAAATCAAAATAGTTTCAAATGCAATTATTAAGATCTTCGCTTAAGCCATAACTCCGCCGGAAAACTCACTTCTTTAATTTCATTCACTGCGACCCTCGCGTTTGTAGCCGCACTTTGATATGCCGCAATAGCTACTTGCAATGCTTCCAAACCATGCACTGCACTCATTTCAGATTCTTTATTTTCTAGAATGCAACTGGCGAAGTGTTCAATTTCTGCATACCAGCCCCAAGTTCTGGCTTCTTCGTGAGAAACTTTTAGCCAACCTTTCTCAATTTCAACTTTTTCTGTGGCATACCCAACCCCTGAAAGTGAATAAACATCAAGTGCAGCCCCTCGTGCTAAGTCAGCTCGAACATATCCATCTCTACCCAGAATTTCTAATACATCATCTACGCCACCTGGCGCAGCCCATGAGGCGTCTACCGTTGCTAAAACACCATTGTCAAACTCCATAGTTATTAGACAATGATCATCTAAGGCGTACTCTGGTTTTATCGAATTTATTCGCGCAAAAACATGGGTTACTTTATTTGGTCGCATCAACCACTGCAAAATACCGATTCCGTGAATTCCCATATCGAGCGTTACCCCACCACCCGATATCTCTGGATCAAAGAACCAATTTGCGTGAGGGCCGCCATGTCTTTCGCGATGTGAAATATGGATTAAATCACCAAAGGAGCCCTGATCGATCAACTCTTTAACTTTTTTGTACCTGGCTGAGAAAACTATCTGCTCTGCATAAAATATTTGGCGCTTATTTCTCTTAGCAGCCGCAATCATTTCTTCTGCTTGTTTAATATTCATGCTTAATGGCTTTTCACAAACTACGTGCATGCCTTTGTCTAGTGCGCTAAGTGCTAATGGATGATGAAATTTATTCGGAAGCGTCAAGCTAACTACGTCGAGCGTCTCTGTTTCAATCATTTCTACAGGGTCTTTATAGCTTTTTCCACCAAATTTATTAGTGAAGTTATTTCGAGTCTGCTCACTTTGCGAGCTCATCGCAACTATTTCAGCCTTACCAGTATTCAGCCATCCCTCTGCATGCAAGGTGCCAGCAAAAGCGCCACCAATAATTCCCACTTTAATCATTTAAATTACCAACTCGGTGCGTCTAATTTTGCGACTTCATCAATGTTTTCTTTAACTTTATTCATAGCAGTCAAAACATTCAAAGTATCTGAATCATCACCCATCAACACACTTGTAGTAAACCAAAGTGTGTTTGCAGCCAATTTATCCGTTACCGGAAACTTTTGTTGGTTGTAGCGAATCTGAGAAACTTCCCCACGAAATCTAGGGGCTAAACCTTCACTGTCAGCAAATAATTCGAGTGCGTGTAAAGGAGGGTAGGCCGTGGTAAGTGGTATTCCTTCTTTTAGCAAAGCAAATCTCACTTGATCACGAGTTGCACCATTGAGCTTTTCTGGCTCTACCTCAACCACATAACAATAGTTTCCTTGATCAGTGCAACCTTCTAAACGACCTTGCGGCTTGAAGCCTTCAATCTTTGCAATTTCTTGATTTAAAAAGTTAGCATTTTTTGCCCGGTTTGCTTGCTGCGCAGGAAACCGCTCTAATTGTGCGCGCAATACCGCACCCTGCCATTCGGTCATTCGGTAATTACCACCAAAGCGAATATGTCGGTAGTACCAAATACCTTCACCGCGACCGCAATTAATAATTGATTGATACATGGCAGCATGATCCGAATGCTTAGACAGAATCACTCCACCCTCACCAGCCGTCATTAATTTGGACGATTGAAATGAAAAACTCCCTGCATCGCCAAGTACCCCAGCATGAATTCCGTTCCAACGAGAACCATGCGCGTGCGCCGCATCTTCAATCACTAGCAGGCCGTGTTTGGACGCAATTGCGTTTAATGCATCCATATCAGCCATCGAACCGGCAACGTGCACACAAACGATGGCTTTAGTGCGTGATGTGATCGCTGCTTCTGTTTGAGCAATATCGATAGTGCCAGTAATTGGATCAACATCTACAACTTTCGGGATCGCATTAACAGCAATAATTGCGGTAATAGTTGCTAAGAAAGACCAATCAGGCAAAATAACTTCGTCACCTTCACCAATGCCCAGTGCAGTAAAAATCACTTCTAAAGTATGAGTGCCATTGGTAACTGCAAAGGCATTTTTTGCACCGGTAAATTTGGCATATTCCTCTTCGTAGGTTTTAACTTCTACCCCTTGATTGGCCCACCAATTTCTCGACTCCAAGACGCGAAGTAAACCCTCTCGCTCACGTTCGTCGTATTCAGGCCAAGCGGGGTAAGACTTAGTTCTTACCGGATTACCGCCATTTATTGCGAGTAGATTTGACATTAGAACAGGTTCCTTCCGATCATTTTGTCTCGAACTCTTTCTGCAGAAAAGCTTGCCGCACCAATTACTCCGGCTCGATTTTCTAATTTGCTTTGCTTAATGATTACTTGATAGGGCAGAAGAGAATTAGTAACTGCTCTAACTTTTTCTAAAAAAACTGGATTACAGCCAATTCCGCCAGAGAGAATAATCATTTCTGGATCAACGATTGCAGAGAGTGAAGCACAGGCGTAGCCCCAATATTTTGAAACATTATCAATCAAATTCATTGCCACTAAGTCACCCGACTTAGCACGCTGGCAAATTTCTTTAACCGCTATTTCTTCTCCGGTTTGCTTTGCAAACTCTTTAACTATTCCTTTTGAACCCGCAACGGATTCCAAAAGTCCATTTGAGATTGCATTGGGATCATTTGGATCGCCAAATAATGGTAAAAAAGCAGTTTCACCCGCTCCTCCCCGGTGACCCTTAATCAGTTTTCCATCTACGAAGATTCCACATCCAATTCCAGTTCCAATTTGCAGCAAAGCAAAGTTGTTAATGCCGATTGCAGTCCCATGAAAAAATTCTCCGAGTGCGGCTACATTTACATCGTTTTCTACAACAACTTCTGCATCTAACATTTTTGAAAGAATTTTTTGCAGATGAACCCCTTCTAATTGGTCCACATTTTCTCCAAGACTTAATTCACCTAGTTCATTCATAATTCCAGGAGTGCCAACGGTCACTTGAGTTATTCGAGCAATATCAACATCGGCCCGTTCGCATAAACGCTTAGCCATATCTACCATTTGCGCGACAGTTTTTGGACCAGCCGGTTTTGCAGTTGGCTCAATTTCTTCTGCCAAAATCTCACCAGCAATATTTGAAATGGCACCAGCTAACTTCGACCCGCCTAAATCGAAACCGAGTCCAAAACCGGCGTTTGCGTCTAATTCAAAAAGCGTAGCTTTTCGCCCTGGTCGACCAAATGACATTCCGGTCGGTTTAATGACACCCTTTTCAATAAATCCATCAACAATCAAGTCAACAGTCGGACGTGAAAGACCGCTCAATTTCATTAACTCTGGCTTACCAATTGGATGATGCTCTGCAACAATTTTGATTAAACGCGATTCATTTGCTCGGCGAACGATGTCGTGTCTGTCTCTAAAATTTGTTATTATCTCGGTCATTCTTTAACTGCACCTCCTGATAATCCTGAAACTAACCACTTTTGAATTACTATCGTGAAAATTGCTATTGGAATGATTGCGACAGTTGCAGCAGCAGCCATAGGGCCCCAATCCAGCGTTCTATTTGAGATAAAACCCGCTACCAACACAGGAAGTGTTTTAGAATTCTCGCCAGCCATAATTACCGGAATCAAAAATTCATTCCAACTTAATAGCGCCACAAATACGCCCGTTGCAACAATTCCTGGGGCTGCTATCGGAAACAGCACGCGCCGAAATAGCACAAAAGTGCCAGCACCATCGATTCGAGCAGCTTCTTCAATCTCAATTGGGATTTGTTCAAAAAAACTAGTCATTAACCAAACCGCAAAAGGAACAGTAAAGCCGGCATAAATTAAAGTTATCGCCCATATGTTGTCGTAGATTCCAATAAAACTACCTAAGTTAAACAGCGGCAAAATTATCACGATTCCAGGTAATGCCCTTACCGCAATCATGAGTGCTTCCAAAGGACGTCGGCCACTAAATGAGGCTCGGCGCGCTAACGCGTAAGCAGCAAAAGCACCAGCTATTAGGCAAATCAAAGTTGAAACAACTGTTATCAAAATTGAATTCATATAAATTCTGGTGAATGACTCCATCGCAAATAACGAAGTGTAATTTTTTGCGGTAGGTGTAAAACTTATGAATTTTGGTGGCAAAACATAGGTTTCTACTTTAAATTTAATAGAGGTAGACACCGTCCAAAAGAGTGGAAACAACGCAGTAAAGGTAGCAGTCAACAAAATTAAATAACTAAACCAATGGTTTTTTAAGGTTTTCATGATCTGGCCTGCTGTGATGCTCTACGCCATAAAAAGTAAACCGGCATGGTTAAAACTAGAATTATCACGCCAAGCGCGGATGCTCTCGACATTTCTAAAAAAACAAAACCAGTTTTGTA
Source organism: uncultured Bifidobacterium sp. (assembly GCA_964639395.1). Classification (GTDB taxonomy): domain Bacteria; phylum Actinomycetota; class Actinomycetes; order S36-B12; family UBA5976; genus ATZT02. Next base: position 2,368 of record CAZXCT010000054.1, on the reverse strand, counting down.
GGTCCATAACCCAAGGGTGGTGGAATCATTACCCGGCCCACCCCGTGTCAAAATAAAAATAGTGTCAAAAAGTTTTAAAAAATCCATAATCTTAATCATTACGATTACAAAAAGTGTGGGAGCTATTAACGGTAAGGTGATTTTAAAGAAAGTTTGAATTCTGGTAGCACCATCGATTAATGCTGCCTCAAAATAGCTTTTCGATAATCCGGCGAGTGCGGCTAAGACCAAGAGCATAACAAAGGGAATGCTTTGCCAAGATTCGACAATTACGATTGCAATTAACGCAGTGGTTTGCGCGCCCAACCAATTAACTTTAGGAAGTCCCATTTCACCGATTGCCCAATTAATGACACCCAAATCCGTATCAAACATGAACCTGAAAATAAGTCCAACCGCTACTGGCGTTAGCAGCATGGGCATGATTAACACGGATCTGAAAAATCGAGTGCCCTTTAAATTTTGATGCAAGATCAATGCCAACCCCACACCCAGTGGAATCTGCACTGCCATGCCCATCACCATCAAAATAATGGTGATTCTGAGAGTGCTCCAAGTCTCTGAGGCATTGAAGGCATGTACATAGTTATCAAGGCCGACAAAGCTTGGTGGAACAGCCGAAGCTAATTTATAGTTTTGAAAAGATAAAAAAATGCCGTAGAGCAACGGCACCACGATTGTGGCTAAAAGAATTAGCCATACTGCTATTGAGTAATGAGCAATTGGTCTGGCATCTCCGATTGCTGAGCGCTTTTTTTGCTTACGCGCCAAAACATCAGACATACCAGACCTTTGCTATTTAGTTTATCTAGGCTCTGCGGCCAAGATTGGTACCAATTTTTCATTTAACTCATCTAGTGCTGCTTTTGCAGTTTTCGCACCAGTCATCACCTGAGTGACAGAGTCAATAATGGCAACTTCCACTTCTGGCCAAACCGCTAGTTGTGGATAGCGTTCGATTCGGCTAGATGCTGGAATTTCCAGTTGCGGTAAGTATGGATTGTCTACCTGTAAATCGGTGTTGTTAATGATCGACTTACGTCCAATCGCAGCAGCACCCGACTCTAGATAGGCAACAGAATTTGATTTACCGAGCACAAACTCCAAGAACTGCCAGGCAGCATCTGGATTTGCGGCATCAGCTGGAATACCAATGTTCCAACCAGCAAGGTGAGTAGTATCTACGGCACCCATCGGCTGTGGCGCAGTGGCAAATTTACCAGCGTTCTTATTAATTTCTGGATCAAGTGCCATTCCGTAGTAACCGGAATAGTTCAACATGGCTCCGATATCTTCACCTAAGAATTTGCTAGTGGTGTCATCGCCAGTTGCAGTAATTGCTCCATCTGGTGAAACCTCAATCAAACTCTTTAGATATTCGGTTGCTTCGATGGCTGCAGCACTATTCACTACCGGATTCAAGTCATCGTCATATAGCTCTCCGCCAAATGACCAAACTAATGTCATCCACCACCAAGATACGTTTGGACCAAATCCCATGATTTGTCCGCCGTATCCTGCATCTTGAACGGCTTTAGCGTTTGAATAATACTGATCCCACGTTTTTGCTGGGGTTAATCCAAGTTCTTCATAGATATCTGTGCGATACCACT
>CAZXCT010000054.1:0-745 GCA_964639395.1 uncultured Bifidobacterium sp. | reverse complement strand
CTCAGTACTTAAGGTCAAACCTAAAGTTTCACCGTTGCACTTACCGTAATCTTGCTGACCTTCACTGAAATCACTAATGTCATATTCAGTAGATCCAGCGATGTAGTTATCAATTGCCAACATTGCTCCGGCTTGACAGAATGGCGCCAAGTAGGTGTTGTCGAACTGTGCTACGTCGTATGCTCCGGCTTTCTGGTTATAAGAAAGCAATTGCTTTTGATGTGCTTCACCATACGGAGTTTCTGAAACATTTACCTTGATTCCGGTTTGTGCTTCGAACTCTGGGATAAAGCTCTGTATCGAGGTAGAGGAAGGGCTAGGAATCAAAAAGACATTGATTTCTCCAGCCGAACCTGCCTCTGTACTCGTGGATTCACTCGTCGAGCCTGAAGTGTCTTCAGTTGCGGTATCACTCGTACCGCTTCCGCAGGCAACTAACAGCAAGGAGCCAACGGCGAGAAGAGATAGTCCACGAAGGAATTTGAATTTGCGCAATTCAGTCCCCTCCTTTTTCTGGGGACTTTGCGTCCCCTTTATTTGAAAGTTACACTTTCAGAGGATGAATTGATATATTTCTAAAATAACAATAGTACTTTAATAATAGAGTTTTTCACCCCATTGGCAATACTCTTAGCGCTATGGCAAAGCCTTTCAAGACCCCCAAAACTGAAAATAGAGTCGCTTTGGCTGTTTTTGCCCATGCCGACGATCTGACCTTATTTGCCGGGGGGCTAGTTCGACAGGT
>CAZXCT010000053.1:8145-8802 GCA_964639395.1 uncultured Bifidobacterium sp. | reverse complement strand
CAGCTCCACCGGTGAATAAAAATCCATTTGCCACGATTCCTTGAGAAAATGATGCACCAGGTTTAGCTGCGGTATCGATAGATATTGCTTTTTTCAAATTGTCTCCTTAGTTGGGTAAAACCTATTCGACTTTACCAAAACCACCTTTTGAGGAGGGTTATGTTTCAATCAGTGAAACTCAAAAAATGTTTTATGATCTAATATTTTTTGGATTCAAAAATAGTTCTTGACACAAAACGGTTTTTGGTATTTGATTCAAACAATATCGTTTCAACAAGTGAAACGGGTTTGTCATTTGGGCAGAGGGAGGCTTAGATGGGTAGCGAATTCAGGTCAAGGAATATCGCGCCACAGCCAGATATTTCTCGACGGAGATTCTTAGGTTGGGGTGCTGCTGCTGGCACAGTAATTGGTACAGGAGCAATGGCAAGTTTGTTAAGTTCTTGCAGTAGTGGAAGCAGTGTGGCCCCACCCGGTACAGATTTTACCGGTCAATTGGGACTGTTGCTCGGCTCTCACATGGATGTAGTGAAAGGCTTGGCGCAAGAGTACAACGCCAAATATGGAGTGAATCCAAAGCTTGAAGAAATTACAACTCCAGATTTGCGTAGCAAGCTCACTACTTCGTTCTTAGCGCAAAGTTCCCCGTGGGATGCG
>CAZXCT010000053.1:0-8135 GCA_964639395.1 uncultured Bifidobacterium sp. | reverse complement strand
GATGCGGCATTAGCCACCTCGGTTATTGCTCAAGAAATGGCAAATAACGGTTGGGCATTACCAGTTGATGGCTTCTTAGACCAAACTCCAAGACAAAACGATACCTTTTTAGAAAACGCTTTGGAGCCGGTCAAATATCAAGGTAATTACTACGGAACACCATGGACCGTCGGCGCACCACTGATGCACTGGAACAAAGCTATGTTTGAAGAAGTTGGCTTAGACCCAGAGGCACCTGCCAACTGGCACTCCACAAAGGATTCTTGGGATACCTTCCTTGAGTACGCCAAGGAATTAACCGGAGTTCGTAACGGAGTTCAAAACTATGGATTCACCGACGCTTGGGCTTCAGATCACAAACTCTACACTTTTGGTTCTTTACTGCAGATGCATGGCGGTAAATTGCTAGATGAAGATGGTGAACCGATCTTTGATAGCGACGCTGGTGAAGAATCCGTCGTAAAAATGTTCGACTTGCTAAACACCTACAAAGTTGTAGACCCGGCAGTTGAAACTTACACTTGGGTTTTTGATGCTTCACCTGGATATTTCAGCGGTAATCGTGGCATGTTCTTCACCTGGCCATTTATTGCAGGTGTGGCACAAGATCCAGAAACTTCAAAAGTTGTTGGAGTTTCAGGGGTAGCACCGCAACCAGCGGTTGATACCAGTGCCTCAGTTGATGGCTCCGAGTACTTGTTCGTACCATCTCTTGGCTCCAACCAAGACGAAGGTTGGAGATTCTTGGAATTAATGTCATCCAAAGAAGCTCAAACTGCAATCGCGGAGAGCGGTTGGGCTTCAATTTACGGTGATGTTAATACCGATCCCGCAATGCTTGAAAAATTCCCCTACTATCAAGCAATCGCAGATTCATACAAGTATCCGGTTGACGGAGGATTTTCTGCAGACAGAGATGTCTGGGGCAAGATCCTGGCAAATGAAATCTCTGAAGCTTTAGCTAGCAAAAAGACTGCTACAGAAGCACTTGCGGATGCAAAGAGATTAATCAACCAAGAAAGAGAGTCCTAAACCGATATTCGGTTCAAATAACAAGAGAGGCTAAGTAGCTCAAGTCATGGTTAAAAAAAATAGTGATGTAAAGCTACTTAGCCCGACTCTTAAAAAAGAAAAAAGAACTGCTTGGTTCTTTGTGGCACCCGCGTTAGTCTTGATTGGTGGAGTTTATCTTTATCCAATAATTGCCACTGTGGTTTATAGCGTCACCACAATAAATATTGGCACCTACAGCATCGAGCGTTTTGTTGAATTTGGAAATTTTCGATTTATTCTTTTTCGGGATTCTTTTAGCCTTACCCTTTTTAGAACACTTTATTTTGGAATTATGGTGGTGTTTTTAACAACCACTTTAGCCTTAATAGTTTCTCTGCTAATCAATATTAATTTTAGAGGTAATAATTTATTAAAAGTAATAATTCTTATCCCCTGGGCGGTCCCACCAGTCGTGGCCGGCGTTATGTGGTCACAGATGTTTCAATATGAATACGGATTTATAAATGCTTTAATAAGGGTTTTTGGTGGGCAGGGCGACACCATCTGGCTAGGTACGCCCACTTTAGCTATTCACGCACTAATCATCGCTGAAACTTGGCGTTGGCTACCCTTTGCCACCTTATTCATTTTTGCTTCTTTGCAAACAATTCCTTTCTCAGTGATTGAGGCTGCGGCGATTGATGGCGCTGGATATTTTAAGACTGTGAGAAAGGTAATTCTGCCTAATATCATGCCGCTATTGATCCCAGTTGTAATCTTTTTATTTGTTTGGGCAATGAAAACATTTGACACTATATTTGTATTAACTGCGGGTGGACCTAGAATGGGGACTACCACTTTGAATTACTCAGTTTACCTTCAGGGATTTCAACAATTTAAATTTGGCAGAGCTGCTGCTTCAGCATACATTTTGACTTTTGTAACTATTGCTGTGATTTATTTATTATCTGTCCTCAGAAAAAAATTGACTTCAAGGGTGGAGACGTAAATGATTAGAAATAGTTTTGTAAATAAATTAATTATCTATCTGACTAGTGGGTTGGTGGCATTTTTTGTATTAATCCCACTCTACGTAGTGACCTTGACCAGCTTGCAGTTAGAGCGAGATATCAGGTCGCCAGAAATAAATGTTATTCCGCAGTACTTAGATTTTCGTCATTATTTAGCAGTTTTTCAGCCAGATCACATAGTGCCAGTTTTGCCCGCGATGAGAAATAGTTTGATTGTCTCACTACTGGCAGCGCTGATCGCAGTATTAATAGCAACGCCTGCGGCTTACGCCTTAAACAGAATGCATTTTCCAAAATCAAAACTAATTCTAGGAGTTTTGATTTCTGTTTATATCTTGCCAACTTTGCTATTTATAATTCCGCTTTACATCGCCTGGGTGCAGCTAGGGTTATTTGACTCTTATGTGGGACTTTTGATCCCCTATGTTGCCTTCTTACTCCCCTTTACGGTTTGGATACTGGGATCTTTTATGAAATCTATTCCGATTGAAATCGAAGAGGCAGCCAAGGTTGATGGCGCCAGCACTAGTCAAGTGCTAAGAAAGATCATGATTCCACTATTACGCCCGGGCTTATTCGCTTGTCTGCTTTTTGGATTTATTCTTTCGTGGGTAGAATTTGCAACACCATTAATTTTTACTAGCGATATTAAAATGATTACTGTCTCTTTGGGCTTATATCGCTCAACAGTTGATATACAAATTGGTCAACTTGCGGCAGCGGCAGTTATTACAACCTTGCCTGTGTTGTTAATAACTATTATATTTCAAAAGCAAATTCAAGAGGTTATATTGGCAGGAGCAAATAGATGAGACAAGAGTTTAACGATTTTATATATGCGAATAAAACGCATGAAGATATTAAAAAGGCGATAGACAATAATGCTATTTTTATTATTCCAATTGGGGCAACCGAGCAGCATGGTCCACATCTACCTTTAGCCACTGACTTTTACATGGCAGAAAGCGTCAGTTTGCAAGCAGCAAAGTCGGCAAAGGTGAAGGGAGTCGAGGCGCTAGTTACTCCCCCAATTTGGTCTGGCTATTCACCTCATCACATGGATTTTGCCGGAAGCATCAGTTTGCGCGGTGAAACTATGATTAATTTGCTGATAGATATTGTCGGCAGTATTTGGTCACATGGCGCTAGAAAAATTTTTATCTTAAATGGTCATGGTGGCAATATGAATTTAGTTAATTCAGTTGTGCAGGTACTTAAGTTTGAACACCAGATATCTGTTGCGGCCGCCAGTTACTGGTCTTTTGCCACCAAACATATTCCCCAGTGGCGTTTATCAGAACTTGGTGGCATTGACCATGCCTGTGAGATGGAGATGTCACTCATGATGCATGACGCGGCTGAATTGACTCATCCTGAGAAGTCTCGAGACGGTAGTTGGTTTCCTAAATCAAGATTTTTGACTGGAGATTTAATGGCTGGTGCCCCAGTAAGTACTGCCTGGAATTTGAAGGACCTCACCGAAGATGGAACTTTAGGTAACGCAGAAATTGCCTCAGCAGAGCGAGGAGCGGACTTAATGAATCTAATAATCGAAGAAGTCAGTGAATTTCTTGTTGACTTCAAGAGATGGGATTGGAGCAAAGCTGATGAGATATAAAAATAGTTCAATCTGGATTTACCCTTGGGACCTAGTTGATGAAGGCATCGATCAGGTAGTTGCCCGCTTAGCAGACAATCCTGGGGTTGACTGGCTATCGGTTACCACTGTTTACCATTCAGGTAAATTTTTATTACCCCATAATCCAAAAAAGAAACTTTATTTTCCGCAATCAGGCACTTTATATTTTCAACCCTCAAATAAATGGTACGGGAAGTTAAAAATTAAGCCACCCGTGTGGGAAGAGCTAGCGCAAAATCCAAACTTTTGGAACGATCTTAAAGCTGCGACAGATAAATATGGAATAAAACTTGCTGCGTGGACCTTAGGACTTCATAACACTTGGCTAGCAAGTACTTACCCAGAGTGTGCCATAGAGAATGTCTTTGGAGACAAAATTGCTACCGATTTATGCCCGAACAACCCTGATGTGCAGGATTATGTTTGCGCAGTAGTTGACGATATTTCAAATAATTTACCAGTTGAAAAAATCTTAATTGAGTCTCTTGAATATATGCCATTCGCGCATGGCTACCATCATGAAGTTTTAGGCGTTCCAATGAGTGCGGCAGCAAGTTACTTCATGTCAATGTGTTTTTGTGAGCACTGTCAGCGCGTGACTACTCAAGCCGGATTAGATGCGTCCCAAATTAAGTCTTGGGTAAAAGAGAAGCTTGATACCCACTTTGCAAATCCTTTTGCGGATAATCTGCAAATACAATGGGCAGAAATTCGCTCTGGTTTAAACGGCGAAATTGGAAAATACGTTGATTTGCGAGCTAAAACCATTACTGACTTAACAAATAAAGCACTTGGCGAGGTGAAATCTTCTGGTAGACAAAAACTCGGCATTTGTGATTTCGGGCCGCTCTATCAGCTTGGACCAGATGCTCTGGCCTGGGAAAGTGGAACTGACCTCGCTAGCTTGTGTGAGATTTACGATGAGATTTGCCCCACTTTTTATTTCGTTGATAAAGCGGTAATAGAGAGCAAGGTAGAACTGTATTTAGAATTATTGAAAGATAAAGATGTCGCAATCGCTCCCGCGGTGCGGGCAATTTTGCCGCAAGTAGCAAGTTTAGAAAATTTAAAAATGCATCTGGCCCCACTAAATGGAAAAGTCGATGGGGTTTCCTTTTATAACTATGGATTTATGGCAAATCAAACAGTTGATTGGATAAAAGAAGCGATGCAATCCTTTAGTTTGAGGAAAGGTCGGTAATGAAAAATCAATTAGATGTGGTGATTCAGCCAATAGTTGTCCGCTTTAGCATTCAAGATGGTGAGATTATCTACCATTTTGCAGGAAGCGCTGATGGTCAACTTGATCACATGGAACACTTGATGGGTATCGATACCGCACAAGTAGGTTTATTTGATTCGAATCTTGGGTACCTACCAGTCTCGACTACCGTCTTAATTCGTGGTGAAAAAAATATTGTAGTTGACCCTGGTAATTACCACACTGGTTTTTATGGACACTTAGGAATTGGATTAAAGAAATTTGGAATGACTTTTGATGACATAGATGCCGTGGTTGTGACTCATTGTCATCACGATCATATGTCTAGTTCTTTTAAATTTAATAAATCAAAGATCTATATTGGTGCCGGGGAGTTAGATTTTGCAGCCAGTATCTATGGCAAACCTGGTGTGCAATTTCAATTAGGCGAAAATGAAAATATAGAAACTATTGCGCTGCATGGAATGAAAGAAATTATGAGTGGAGTGCAGGTTATTTCTACCCCGGGCCACACCCCGGGACATGTGAGTGTCTTAGTCGACACAGGAGTTGATTCGGTTTTAATTAGCGGGGATGCCATCATGACTCAAAGAGAGTTTGAGTTTGGTGAACACTCAATCTGGTATGCCGGTAAACAACTTGAAGAAGTCAAAGAAAGCCGCAAAAAACTACAACTAATTGAACCCTCAATCGTGATGCCAGGCCATGATCGAGCCTTTAAACCTGGGAGTTTGATATGACAAAACCTCTCAAGGCAGCTGTGGTTGGCGTTGGCCTAATTGGGCGTTTGCATGCAATGGGTTATTGGCAAAATGGTAAAACTGAACTTGTTGGCGTGGTTGATCAAAATCCAGACCTAGCAAAGACGGTTGCAGCAGAATTTAACACCAAGGTTTTTTCAACTTTAGGTGACTTAATTGCTGCTGAGAATCCTGAATTAATTTCGATTGCTGTTCCTGAAAGTGTTCGATTTGATTTAGCAATTCAAGCCGCTAAATCAGGTGCAAACTTATTACTAGAAAAACCACTAGCACCAACTTTGGCAGAAGCTGACAGATTAGTTGATGAGATTGAAAAAATATCAGCCAATAAAAAAGTTATGGTCAATTTCATTCTTCGCTGTGATCAAAGGTATTCAGAGATCAAAGACCGAGTAGCAAATGGTGCTTTGGGTGAAATTTGCACACTTTTTGCCCGACGCCGGGGCACTTCATTAGGGGCTGACATCTATGGTCCCTGGACAAACCTTTTGATTTCAACAGCTATTCATGATCTTGATGCAATTATGTGGGTTACTGGTGCAAATATCGAGAGAGTATATGCCGAAAGTGTTGTTAAAAAATGTGCGCAATGGGGGCACGAAGACGCGGTAGTGGCAACACTTAAATTATCAAATGGGGCCATCGCCACCTTAGAAACTAGTTGGGTTATGCCTGCTAATTACCACTCCCCCTTGGAGGCTAATTTTGATGTAGTTGGCACTGGTGGTAACGCTAGAATCACCGGTTCAAATCAAGGTGTTGAAGTCTTTACTGAAACGGGTCTCTCTTTACCTGAATTATCAAGTTGGCCAGTGTTTCAAGATCAGATTTCAGGAGCTTTGAGAAACTCCTTAGAAAACTTTATTGAGAGTGTCTATTCAAATAAGAAACCAGCAATGTCTTTAGTTGAAGCAAGAAATGCTCAAAGTGTAGTAACGGCATTACAAGAATCTCTAAAAACCGGTCAAGTGGCCAAAGTGAATATCAGATAGGAACACATCATGTCAACCGATACTTATACTCCATCCGCCGTTAGTGGTGAATTGGCCGAAAGAGCCAAAGAAGTGTTGCCAGGTGGTGTTAATTCAAATGTAAGACTGGCTGTGAAAGAGAGTTTTTTAAATCGTGGTGCGGGCTCGCGAGTTTGGGATGTAAATGGCAATGAATACATTGATTATTTATTGGGGCAAGGTCCTAACTTTCTAGGTCATGCCAACCCAAAAGTTTTAGAAGCAGTTAATCGGGCAATGCAAGATGGAATGCTATTTGGAGCACAAAATCCGCTTGAAGTAGAAGCTGCTGAGTTAGTTCTTGAGGCGGTGAAGTGGGGTGAGCAGCTTCGCTTTTGTGTGACCGGTACCGAAGCCGTACAAACTGCGCTAAGAGTAGCTAGAGCTCATAGCGGAAAAAACAAAATTATTAGATTTCAAGGTCACTACCACGGTTGGTTAGATAACGTTCTTACCAATACTGAGTTGGGTGAGGCTAAACCACTTTCACTAGGACAGGCTAGAGATTCTCTTAATGATTGCTATGTGTTGCCTTGGAATGACCTTGCCGCTGTTAAAGAATTGGTAGCAAATGATCCAGAGATTGCGGCAATTATAACTGAACCGATGATGGTTAATAGTGGCGCAATTGTGCCAGATGAGGGTTACCTGGCGGGCTTACGCGAAATTTGCACTGATAACAAAATCGTTTTAATTTTTGATGAGGTAATCACTGGTTTTCGACTAAGTCGTGGCGGTGGGGCTGAAAGATTTGGCGTTACCCCAGATTTAGCAACATACGGAAAAGCCATTGCCGGTGGGTTTCCGGTAGCAGCGATAGTTGGGTCTGGTGAACTACTAGAAAAAATCGGTACCGGTCAAATAAATCACTCAGGCACCTTTAATGGATACGCGATTGGATGCGCAGCAACAATTGCCTCAATGAAAATACTTGCTGAACCAAATGCTTATCAAAAACTCGAAGCAATTGGCTCAAAGTTGATCTCTGGAATGAAGGATCTAGCTCAAAAACACTCAGCACCTTTGCATATACAAGGAGTGCCAATGGCTTTTCATCTTTCTTTCGGATCGGATGATGCAATTCATAATTTTGCCGATTTGCAAAAGCAAAACGATCCGCTTTATAAGCGTTTTGTCACGGCAGTGAGAGAGCAAAATATTTGGATTACCGATCGAGGTATCTGGTATGTCTCTATGGCCCACAGTGAAACTGATGTAGCTGAGACCTTGGTTAGTTTTGACAAAGCCTTATCAAATACAAATTTTGACCAATGAGATTACATGCAAAACGAATCTGACCGATATCAAATTCGTTCGGTCGAGCGGGTTTTAGACATGATTACCATCATCGCAGAAGCCGATAACCCTTTGACTTTTTCAGAAATTGTGGAAATGACTGGCTTGCCTAAAAGCTCTACCTTTAGATATTTAAATACCTTAGCTAATCGTGGTTACTTTGATGTTGATGAAATAAATAAT
>CAZXCT010000052.1:3868-9017 GCA_964639395.1 uncultured Bifidobacterium sp. | reverse complement strand
TGCAAAAAATCAAGTCTTAGTAAAAGTTTACAATCGAAGCGCAATTAATGCTGAAGAAGTAGTTGAGCAATTATTAGGCTACGCAGAAAAAATTAAACCGTATGTTACAAATACTAGCTTGACTTTAAATAACGCACTAAAAGAAAATAAAAATGTATTGCTTGAAGGCGGTCAAGGCACACTCTTAGATGTTGACCATGGCACATATCCTTTTGTAACTTCTTCAAATCCAACCGCCGGTGGCGCTGCCACTGGCTCTGGTATCGGCCCCACTCAAATAACTAGAGTTATCGGAATTCTTAAGGCGTACACCACACGAGTTGGCTCAGGTCCATTCCCGACAGAATTATTTGATGCAGATGGAGAAAGACTGCGAGAAATTGGTGGAGAAAGAGGAACAACTACCGGCAGACCTCGTCGTTGCGGTTGGTTTGATGCACCAGTAGCAAAGTTTGCAACGCGAGTAAATGGCTTAACAGATTTCTTTGTAACAAAACTAGATGTGTTGAGTGGATTTAAACAAATCCCAGTTTGTGTTGCATATGAAATTGAAGGTAAGACAACTGAAGAAATCCCTGATACCCAAACTGAGTTTCATCATGCCAAACCAATTTATGAGTATTTACCTGGTTGGAGTGAAGATATTTCAAGCGCCCGACAAATTGATGATCTTCCAAAAAATGCTCAAAAGTATTTAGCGTTTTTAGAAAAGGCCTCAAATGCGCCAATAAGTGCTGTTGGGGTAGGTCAACATAGAGATGCGGTAATTTCAATTAGAGATCTAATAAATTAGAAGGTGGCTATGGATTTCACACCTAACCCAGCAGAGGGTCAAAGAGTCTACGACCTTGATCGTGCTCATGTATTTCATTCATGGAGCGCGCAAGGAGCCATTAAACCTTTGCCAATTGCGCAAGCCCAAGGCTCATATTTTTGGGATTATGAAGGTAAAAAATATTTAGATTTTTCTAGCCAATTAGTTAATACCAATATTGGACACCAGCATCCAAAAGTTATTAAAGCTATTCAAGATCAAGCAGCAAAATTAACCACTATTGCCCCGCAGCATGCAAATGATATGAGAGGTGAGGCAGCAAAAAGAATTATTGACCTCTCACCTAAAAATATGAGCCATGTGTTTTTTACAAATGGTGGGGCAGATGCAATTGAAAATGCAGTCCGGATGGCTCGCATTCACACAAGAAAACATAAAGTCTTAAGTTTTTACCGTTCTTATCATGGCAATACTGGTACTGCTATTCAAATGACAGGTGACCCAAGACGCTGGCCAAATGAATTTGCTTATGGAGTAATTCACTTTTTTGGCCCCTACCCTTACCGCTCACCATTTTGGTCAACTTCACCAGAAGAAGAAACTGAAAGAGCGCTCGAATACTTAGAGAACACAATCATTATGGAAGGCCCCTCAACTATCGGAGCAATTGCAATAGAAACAGTTGTTGGAACAGCTGGAATTCTTGCTCCCACCCCGGGCTATTTAGAGGGAGTGCGAAAAATTTGTGACAAGTATGAAATTCTTTGGATTGCTGATGAAGTAATGGCTGGATTTGGCAGAACCGGTGCATGGTTTGCTTTTGATAACTGGAACGCTCAACCAGATCTAATTGTTTTTGCAAAAGGTTCAAATTCTGGTTATATCCCAGTAGGTGGGGTAGTTATTGCCAATGAAATTTATAAAACTTTCGTCGACAAGGTATTCCCGGGTGGATTAACTTATTCAGGTCACCCGCTAGCGACCGCGAGTGTAGTTGCAACTATTGATGCGATGAAAGAAGAAAAGATAGTAGAGAATGCTAAAAAAATTGGTGAAGAAGTAATTAAGCCAGGGCTTGAAAATCTAAAAGATAAGCACCCGTCAATTGGTGAGGTGCGAGGGCTTGGAGTTTTTTGGGCAATTGAACTAGTTAAAAATCGCAAAACTAAAGAACCGCTCATCCCTTATAACGCAGCCGGTGAAGCCGCAGCACCAATGGCTAAATTCACCGCAGAGTGTAAGAATCTCGGGTTAATGCCTTTTGTAAATATGAATCGCACCCACGTTGTGCCACCTTGCAATGTATCTAAAGATGAAGTTTTAGAGGGCTTAGAGATTTTAGATAAAGCTTTAGCAGTTACTGATCAATTTGTAACTAAATAACAGTGCGAGTATTAGTAATAGGCCAAGGCGCCAGAGAGCATGCAATTGTTCGAAGTTTAAATAATGATCCAAATGTAACTAAAGTTTTTGCAGCACCCGCTAACGCCGGGATAGCAAAAGACGCAATAGCACTTAACTTTTCGACCACAGATGTATCTGCCGCGATAAATGCAGCAAAAGAAAATTCAATCGATTTAGTAGTGATTGGCCCTGAAGTTGCTTTAGCTGCTGGGATGGCAGATGAATTTGTCAAAAACAATATTGCTTGTTTTGGCCCAACAAAAGCTGCCGCAACTATAGAAACCTCTAAAGCGTTTGCTAAAGATGTTATGAAAGTAAAAAACATCCCAACCGCAAAATCATTTCTATGTAATGAAATCAAAGATGTGAAAGAAGCTTTAGATGAATTCGGACCCCCCTATGTGATTAAAGATGATCAACTTGCCGCTGGCAAAGGAGTTGTAGTAACAAGTGAGCTAACTGAAGCACTAAATCACGCAACGCTATGTCTTGAAAAAACAAATGGCAAAGTTGTTATTGAAGAATTTTTAGAAGGCAAAGAAGTTTCCATATTGTTTATTTCTGATGGATTAAATGTAATTCCGCTTTCACCTGCACAAGATTACAAACGAGCATTTGATAAAGATTTGGGGCCAAACACCGGAGGCATGGGCGCCTACTCACCAGTTGATTGGATTAGTGAAGAATTAATTGAAGAAGTAAAAACTAATATCGCTCAACCGGTAATAGATCATTTGCAAGAAGTTAATTCACCATTTGTTGGTGTACTTTATGTTGGATTAATAATTACTAAGCAAGGCCCAAAAGTAATTGAATTTAATGCAAGATTTGGCGATCCTGAAACCCAAGTTATCTTGGCAAGGCTTCAAACACCTATTAGTGAAATATTTTTAAACGCAGTAAACCAAAATTTAAAAAATCAAACAAAACTTAAGTGGTCTAAACAATCAGCGGTGACAGTAATTAGAGCTGCCGCGGGATATCCAGAAAATCCACAAACGGATGATGAGATTTCATTACCAATGGATTCAAGTGACAGCTATATTCTTCACGCCGGCACCAAACTCAATGGTGAAAAATTAGTTTCAAATGGTGGAAGGGTGTTGTCAGTCGTGGGCATAGGGGATGACTTATCCCAGGCACGTGAGCGCGCATATCAACTAAACAGCCAAATAGTGTATAAAAATTCGCACTTTAGAACCGATATTGCAGATATGGAAAGATAGAGCAGTGAAATCATTACCGAACATACTCTCGCTTCGGTACGCCTCACCTCAAATAAATCAAATCTGGGCCCCAGAGAACAAAATTCTGCTCGAGCGCGAATTTTGGATAGCCATCATGAAAGCTCAGAGTGAATTGGGCGTTGCAATAGCACCAGCGCATATTGCAGACTATGAAAAAGCAAAAAACAATATTGATCTTGAATCTATTGTCTCAAGAGAAAAAACTTTAAAACATGATGTTAAATCAAGAATAGATGAGTTTAATTCTTTAGCTAAACATGAAGATATTCATAAAGGGCTAACTAGCAGAGATTTAACTGAAAATGTAGAGCAATTACAAATTCGCGATTCACTTGAATTAATAAAGTTTAAATCTATTGCGGTTCTTTCACGACTTGCTCAACTGTCAATGCAATACGGTGAAACCACAATTGTTGCTAGAACACATAATGTCCCAGCCCAAGTCACAACATTAGGTAAACGCTTTGCAACATGGGCAAATGAATTTTTACTTTCCTTTAATGTCCTTGAGCGAGTTATCGATAACTATCCAATAAGAGGTATTAAAGGCCCCGTGGGCACATCTCAAGACATGTTAGATTTACTTGGGGATATAGATAAATTTAATAAATTTGAAAAGAAAGTGTTTGAATTTTTAGGCTTTGATAATTCACTAATAAGCGTTGGCCAAATTTATCCAAGATCTTTAGATTTTGAAGTTGTATCAAGCCTCTTTCAATTAGCAGCACCTATCTCATCTTTAGCTACGACAATTCGATTAATGGCAGGAAACGAATTAGTTAGTGAAGGTTTTTCTCAAGGGCAAGTCGGATCCTCTGCTATGCCTCACAAAGTAAATGCGAGAAGTTCTGAACGCATCAACGGCTTAACCACAGTTTTACGCGGCTACGTAACGATGACGGCTGATATGGCTGGATCAACCTGGAACGAAGGCGACGTTGCCTGCTCTACAGTAAGGCGAGTTGCAATGCCTGATGCATTTTTTGCAATTGATGGGATTTTAGAAACCGCTTTAACAATTTTGGATGAGTTTGGTGCTTTTGAGCCAGCAATCCAAAATGAATTAAATAAATACCTACCATTTTTAACCACCACAGCGGTATTAATGCAAGCTGTTAAAAATGGCGTCGGGCGAGAAACTGCTCATGCTGCAATCAAAAAACACTCGCTCAAAGCGGTAGAACGTGTTAGAAACGGCCATGATTCACAATTACCAGAGAACCTATTAAGTGATGAAACACTAAAACTAACTAAATCGCAATTAGAAAAAATCTTGAACAATCCAATTGATTTAATCGGGGCCACCCCCCATCAAATCAGAGAAGTAGTAACTCTAATTAAAAAAATAGTTAAAGAAAATCCTGATGCTGCTAAGTATGTAGCTCAGCCAATTCTCTAATATGACTCAAACCCCAGATATTGATCAATTTAAACATATTTACTCTGGCAAAGTTAGAGATATTTATGAAGATAACCAAGGACAACTTTTATTTGTGGCATCCGATCGCATTTCTGCCTATGACTGGGTATTACCTTCAATAATCCCTGATAAAGGCAAAATACTTACTCAATTAACACTTTGGTGGTTAGAACAATTATCAGATGTTTCAAAAAACCATTTAATCTCAACCCAAGTACCCCAAGCGGTGCAAGGGCGAGCCATGATTGTAAAAAAACTTAAAATGGTTCCGATTGAATGTGTGGTGAGAGGTTACCTTTCTGG
>CAZXCT010000052.1:2168-3768 GCA_964639395.1 uncultured Bifidobacterium sp. | reverse complement strand
GGTAAATCCCAAAACTCATTTGATAAACAATTTGTTAGAGATTGGCTCACTTCACCCGCATCTGGTTGGAGCAAAAATTCAAATACTCAGCCCCCAGCACTACCTGCAGAAATTATTGAAAAAACCCGCCAAAAATATTTAGATGTTTATCAAATTTTAACTGGTGAAAAATATGAGTAACTGGCTAGTCACTGGTGGTGCAGGATATATCGGCTCACATATTGTTAGAGATTTAATCAGTGAAGGCATCAAAGTTTCAATAATCGATGATTTATCTACCGGGGTAAAAGAAAAAATTCCTTCTGAAGCGCAATTTTATGAGGGAACATTATTAGATCAAGAATTCTTAAAGCAAGTTTTTTCAACCAATTCTTTTGATGGAGTATTGCATTTAGCTGCTAAAAAATCTGTGGGTGAATCAGTTGAGAAACCTGATTACTATTTTGAAGAAAATATTGGTGGATTACTTAATCTAATAGCAAATCTAAAGCAATTTAATATTAGTAATTTCGTTTACTCTTCTAGTGCAGCAGTATATGGTGAACCACTTGAACCTTTAGTTAGTGAAGACACCGCTACTGTACCAACCTCGCCTTATGGCGAAACCAAACTAATTGGCGAATGGCTTATTCAAAAACAAAGCCTAAACTCAATTATTCTTAGATACTTTAATGTGGCTGGGGCAGCAAATCAACAGTTAGCTGATACTGCCGCAGATAATGTGATTCCAAAAGTTTTTCAAGCTTTGAGTGATGGTAAAACGCCAGAAATTTTTGGAGATGATTACTCAACACCAGATGGCACCTGCCTTAGAGATTATGTCCACGTTTCAGATCTCTCAAGAGCACATGTTTTAGCAGTAAAAAAACTCAACACCGAGCCAGACTCTGGCGTATTTAATGTTGGCACCGGAACAGGAATAAGCGTAAAAGAACTATTTAGCCAAATTCAAAAATCTACAAATCAAAATTTCGAATATAAAATAACTAATCGTCGGGCAGGTGATCCGGCAGCAACTGTGGCAGATGTGAAAAAAATCGCAGAACAACTGTCTTTCAAAGCCCAATTAGGTTTAGCGGACATGATTGATTCAGCTTGGCAGGCGTGGCAATTTAGAGCAGCAAAAAAATAAAATAAGATAAGCATTAATCATTCAAAGGAGTTATTTTGGGCCACATATTCGTAAATGTGTGGTTAAAGCCCGAAATACTCGATCCGCAAGGTAAAGCTGTTTCCCAAGCATTACATCGACAAGGCTTAGAAAATGTCTCTCAAGTGCGCCAAGGTAAAAGATTTCGAATTGATTTTGAAGGTGAAGTAACCCAAGCAGATATTGAGCGGGTATCAAAAGAGGTTTTATCAAATCCAGTAATCGAAGACTTTGAAATAGAGATTAAAGATAAATGAAAATCGGTGTAATTACTTTCCCCGGTTCGTTAGATGATCAAGACACAGTAAGAGCCATAACTAAATCTGGCGCGCAAGCCGTTCAACTTTGGCATGGTGATTCAAATCTAAAGTCAGTTGATGCAGTGGTATTACCTGGTGGGTTTTCATATGGTGATTATTTGCGTTGTGGGGCAATAGCAAAACTCGCCCC
>CAZXCT010000052.1:0-2068 GCA_964639395.1 uncultured Bifidobacterium sp. | reverse complement strand
AAAGGCAACATAGTCGGCCTAATGCCTCACCCTGAGCACGCGATAGACAATTTAACGGGCCCCTCGCTCGATGGATTAAAGATTTTTCAAAGCGCTATCAATCATCTAGTTGGTGCGTAAGTTTGATTGATTCAGTACAAAATGCCATAGACAATCCTGAAGTTGACCAACCCTATAAAGAACTTGGCTTAAAGCTAGATGAGTATCAAAGCATTAAAAGTATTTTAAAAAGACGCCCCACTAGCGCAGAATTAGCAATGTATTCAGTGATGTGGAGTGAACACTGCTCATACAAAAGCAGCAAAATTCACCTAAAACAATTTGGTGAAAAAACTCCAAAGAACACTTCTTTAATGGTTGGTATTGGTGAAAACGCTGGAGTAGTTGATATTGGGCAAGGCTGGGCAGCAACTTTCAAAGTTGAATCTCATAACCACCCTTCGTTTATTGAGCCCTATCAAGGCGCTGCAACCGGTGTTGGCGGCATTGTGCGAGACATCCTCTCTATGGGCGCAAGACCAATCGCAGTTATGGACTCTTTGCGATTTGGCCCAATAGATAACCCAGACACTAAAAGAGTTTTGCCCCAAGTTGTTGCTGGTGTTGGTGGATACGGAAACTGCTTAGGCCTGCCAAACATTGGCGGTGAAACAAAGTTTGATCCAACCTATTCTGCTAATCCATTAGTAAATGCGCTTTGTGTTGGTGTGATGAAACATGAAGATATTCATTTAGCAAAAGCAGATGGCGTCGGCAACAAAGTAGTTCTCTATGGCGCTAAAACCGGCGGGGATGGAATCGGCGGAGTTTCAATTTTAGCTTCTGAAACATTTGCTACCGAGGGTGAAACCAAACGCCCTAGTGTGCAAGTGGGTGATCCATTTATGGAAAAACTACTAATCGAAGCCACCTTAGAAATGTTTAAAGAAAAAATTGTTGAAGGCATACAAGATTTAGGCGGAGCGGGCATTTCTTGTGCTACTAGTGAATTAGCAAGCAATGGCACCGGTGGAATGAGAGTTGAATTAGAAAAGGTACCACTTAGAGATAGCTCTTTATCCCCAGAAGAAATATTGATGAGTGAATCACAAGAGCGTATGTGCGCCATAGTTAAGCCAGAAAATATAAATAAATTTATGCAAATCTGTGACAAGTGGGATATCACTGCAACGGTAATCGGTGAAGTTACTAATGATGATTCTTTAATTATTACTTTTAATGGTGAAGTTATTGTGGATGTGCCACCAAGAACGGTTGCCCACGACGGCCCGGTTTATCAAAGACCCTATAAAAAATCCTCTACCCAAGAAATATTAGAGAAAAATTCATTTACCCCTAAGCCAACAACTCGAGAACAAATTAAGCAAGAATTTCTTAAACTACTTTCAAGCCCGGGTATTTGTGACCCAAGTTGGATTACCAATCAATACGACAGATACGTAAGAGGTAACACCGTTTTATCAACGCCTTCAGTCGCAGGTGCCTTAAGAGTCGATGAAACTACCAATTTAGGAGTGAGTCTTTCGTTGGTTGGTAATGCAAGATTTTGTCAATTAGATCCGTATCTTGGCACTCAATTAAACCTCGCAGAAAGTTATAGAAAAGTTGCCTTAACCGGAGCCACACCAATCGCTGTAACTAATTGTTTAAATTTTGGCTCCCCAGAAGATGAAGCAGTTATGTGGCAATTTGAAAGATCGGTTAGCGCATTAGCTGATGCCACCTTACAAATGAAAATCCCGGTAACTGGCGGAAACGTATCTTTTTATAACCAAACAGGTACTCAAGCAATTTTGCCAACACCAACTATTGGTGTGCTGGGCACTATCACTGATGTAAATAAAAGAATTTCTAATAAAATCACATCTGACAACTTAACTATTTATCTATTAGGTGAAACTAATTCAGAATTAGATGGATCTGCTTATGCTTGGTTTATCCATAATCATTTAGGCGGTAAACCACCTAAATTAGACATAAACAAAGAAGAACTACTTGCAAAAACTATTTTGCAGGCAAATGAGCAAAATCTAATCCAATCAGCCTCAGCAATTGCAGAAGGTGGATT
>CAZXCT010000051.1:0-9161 GCA_964639395.1 uncultured Bifidobacterium sp. | reverse complement strand
TGGAGTTAGCGAAATACTTGAGCTCAAAGTGGCAATATCAAAGGTACTTCGACTCAATTGCGCGGTAGCAATCAAAGTTAAGGCCACTATTGCTGCCAACATAATTAGTCCACCCGCTAAGCCATAAATCAAAAATTTCATGGCTGCTTTTGACCTATTGGCACCGCCAAATATTCCGATTAAGAAAAATACCGGTATTAACATTGCTTCAAAAAATACATAAAATAAAAATAAGTCTCTCGCTAAAAAGATCAGGTTAGCGCTAGCGGCTAATAATAAAATTAAAGAGGTGTAAAGCACTGGGCGCTTTACTGCTGCATGAAAATCTGCCCAGAGCACAATAGGTGTTAATACTGAAGTTAGTAAGACTAAAACCAAACCAATTCCAGTTACACCGATATGAAAACTTATTCCAAAGACATCAATCCAAGTTACTTTAAAATCAAACTGAGTTAAAGCATTAGATTGTGTATCAAAATTGATTGCAATCACAATTGCTAAGGCCAAAGTGATTAAGGCAATTGATAGCCCGAGCGCTTTTGCCGTCCACTTAAAGTATTTTGTGGCAATTGGTGCTAGTGCCGCACCAACAAAAGGAACTACTACCAAGGCTAAAAGTAAAAGATTCATTTAACTACAGCCTCGCAATCAAAAGTAAAAACATTAAGAGCAATGTGCCACCAACAATGTATGCCGCGTAAGAGCGCACATAGCCAGTTCCGGTTTGTCGTAAAAGTCGGCTCGCGCCCCAAGTCATTTTTGCCAAACCTAAAAATGTCCCGTCAATAGCGCGCTCATCAAAAGTTAATAAATTTGCTGTTACCTTTTGCCCTGGTCTCATTAAGAGTGCTTCATTTGCGCCATCGCCATAAAGATCAGCGCGCGCGGCTTTCGTCAATAAGCTCACGTTTTGCGGTGTATCGGGTGAAATTTCACGATAGCGATAAATCGCAAATAATACGCCTGCTGCCACTATTGAAAGCGTTAACAAAGTTAAGGCAGTAACTGAAAGTGGAGCGTTAGGTTCGCTAAATCCTGTAACCGGTTCGAGCCAATGTTCAAAGGCATGATTGTTCGTCAAAACAAAACCGATTGTGGCGGCACCGATAGCCAAAACCACCATCGGAATAGTCATGCTTTTAGGTGATTCGTGCGGATGCACTCCCTCTTGCCATCTGGCTGGTGAAAGAAATGTCCAAATCACCATTCTGGTCATATAAAAAGCAGTCAGCCCCGCACCGAACAGTGCTATCACTCCAACCAAAATGCTGTGAGAGAAAGCCGCTTCCAAAATATATTCTTTTGAATAAAAACCAGCGAATGGTGGGATTCCGATAATCGCTAAATATCCCACCATAAAAGTAGTGAAAGTAAAAATCATTAACTTAGGTAATCCACCAAAGCGGCGCATGTTTACATTGTCATTTGTCGCATGCATTACCGAACCGGCACCAAGAAACATTACAGCCTTAAAAAATCCATGAGTGATTAGATGCAATATTGCAAAAACATAACCAACTGGGCCGAGTCCTGCTGCGAGCACCATAAAACCAATTTGGCTCATGGTTGATCCTGCTAGCGATTTTTTAATATCTTCTTTGGCTGCGGCGATTATCGCGCCGGCAATTAAAGAAATTGCCCCAACCGCAATGACTGCATTACTGGCAGCTTGTGAAGCATTAAACACACTTGCGGAACGAACAATTAAATAAACTCCAGCCGTCACCATGGTGGCAGCATGAATCAAAGCCGAAACTGGGGTGGGGCCCTCCATTGCGTCTAGCAACCATGACTGCAACGGAAACTGCGCACTTTTACCGGCGGCAGCAAGTAAAAGTAGTAAACCTATGGTTAACGCTAGCCAATCTTGCACATTTTCCATTCCAGCATTTACTGCGCTAAAACTAAAAGAGCCAAATGCTAAAAACATCGTCATGATGGCAAGTGATAAACCAAAGTCGCCCACCCGATTAACTACAAATGCTTTCTTTGCTGCAGTGGCGGCGCTGTGTTTGTTTTGCCAAAATCCAATTAGCAGATAAGAAGCTAGGCCCACACCTTCCCAACCTACGTAAAGCAGTAGATAGTTATCAGCCAAAACTAATAGCAACATCGCTGCTACGAAGAGATTTAGGTAGCCAAAAAAACGACCCCGGTTGGCATCGTGCTCCATATATCCAAGTGAATAAATGTGAATCATGGTTCCGACAAAAGTTATTAATAAAACAAACGCGATAGAGAGTTGATCCAACTGTAGTCCAAAAGACACATTTAACGAGCCAGCTGAAATCCACTGATAAACGCTAGAGACAAATCCTCTTTCGCTATCAGGGCGAGCGAGCATTTGTAAAAACATGTAAAACCCAAGTATGAACGAAGCGCTAGAAAGGCTAATGGCTAAATATGGTGCAAGTTTTTTTAACTGCTTACCAAATGTAAGAATTAAAAAAGCCCCCAACAAAGGCAAGGCAATTAATGCCCAAGTAAAGGTGAAGATACCGGTGGCTGGTTGCAAATTCATTAGTAAATAGTCCCTATTCTCTTACCAGCGCAACAAACTTGGTTCGTCTACCGAAGCAGATCTACGTGAGCGAAATATTGTGACGATTATTGCTAGGCCAATTACTACTTCACAGGCGGCAATTACCATCACAAAAAAGGCTGATACTTGCCCAGTTAAATTACCCCAACTACGAGCCGAAGTCACAAACGCTAAATTCGCCGCATTAAGCATAAGTTCAATTGACATAAATGCCACGATCGCGTTGCGGCGCATTAATACACCCATCGCTCCGATTGCAAAAATTATGGCAGAGAGAATCAAATAAGCATCTGGGCTCATTTTTTCTCCTCGGGTTCAGTGTCAGAAACAAGTCCTAAACCTTCTGAAAGAATTTGCACTTCGGCAATATCGTCATAATCAACTGGGCGCACATCACCGCGCGCAACTAATGGATCAAGCAGTGAACTTTTTGCAATAGATCCGTCCGGTAATAAAGCTGGGGTGTCAACAGCGTTATGTCTGGCATATACCCCAGGTGGAGGTAATGGCCCACGGTAATCCCCTTTTGCAAATAATTCTTTTGCCATCTGACCTTGCGATTTTTTTGGAGTTATTCTTTCGCGGTGAGTCAAAATCATTGCTCCCAAAACTGCGGTGATTAAAAGGGCAGCAGTTGCTTCAAAAATAATTACATACTCACCAAACATTAACGCGGCTAATCCTTGCAGGTTTCCACCGTAAGTTGCATCCGCATTTTCTACGCCTACTACATCGCGATAAATGCTTCCGCCTAATAAGAACACAAAAAATCCGATTAAGCCAACACCACCCAAAATTGCTAAAAGTCTTTGACCTTTAATTTCTTCAATAAGTGAATCTGACGAATCAACACCGACCATCATTAATACGAATAAGAACAGCATCATTACGGCTCCGGTATAAACCACAACCTGCGCAACCGCTAAAAACGGAGCAGATTGCACTGCGTAAAGCACCGCTAAATTAAGCATGGTTGATGCAACAAACAGCGCGCTATGCACCGCTTTTTTTGAGATCAACATGCCCAGCGCACCTAGCACTGCCAAGCTACCGGATATCCAAAAAACTACTGGTTCAAAATTCACTCTGCTTCAGCCTGTCGTTTTGCTTCAACTTCTTGAAATTGTTCAGGGGTGGCTTTAGTTATTTTTCCTTGGTAGTAATCGGTATCAGTTGTTCCTTCTACCATCGAATGAGGTGGTGCCACCATGGCAGGTAAAAGTGGCCCGAGTAAATCTTGTTTTTCATAAATTAGTTTGCCACGATCATTGTCTGCTAATTCATATTCATTAGTCATTGTTAGCGCACGAGTTGGACAAGCTTCAATGCACAAACCGCAACCAATGCAGCGCAAATAATTTATTTGGTAAACTTGCCCATAACGCTCACCAGGTGAAAATCTTTCTGATTCGGTGTTGTCAGCGCCCTCTACAAAAATTGCATCTGCCGGACAAGCCCAAGCGCAAAGCTCACAGCCAATACACTTTTCAAGACCATCTGGATAGCGATTTAACTGGTGGCGTCCATGAAATCTTTCTTGCGTTGGCACTTTCTCTTCTGGATATTGCTCGGTGGTTACTTTTCGAAACATCGACTTAAAAGTCGTAGCAAATCCACTTAAAGCTGGGGGTAACTCAGCCACCTTGCACCTCCGTTAAATTTTTTTGATTTGGTTCTTTTAAAGTTTGGCCCGGCATTGGTGGTACCGGATGTCCACCGGCAAATGGATTAATTTCAACAACTGCTTCAGGTGGATTTTGCTCGAGTTCTTCTTCTTTAACTGCTTTTCGCCAATCCCAAATAAATACCGCTAAAGCCACAAGCACTAACGGCAGCCCTAGCACCGCAATCGCACCGGCGGCAGAGAGTTCGTATGAATTTCTCAAACCGCGCGCAATCGCCACGATGGCAATCCAAATTAGTGACACCGGAATGAGTATCTTCCAGCCCAAATTCATAAATTGGTCATAGCGAAATCTTGGTAGCGTTCCGCGCAGCCAGATAAAGATGAATAAGAACAGTGCAACTTTAATTAAAAACCACAATAATCCCCACCAGCCTTCATTCAATCCTTCGATTGAAGAAAGCGGCCATGGTGCACGCCAGCCACCTAAAAATAGTGTGGTCGCTAAGGCACTAACCGTCACCATGTTTACATACTCCGCTAAGAAAAACAGTGCGAACTTTAATGATGAATACTCTGTATGAAATCCACCCACTAATTCGCCTTCAGCCTCGGGTAGGTCAAAAGGTGCACGGTTAACTTCACCAATCATTGAAACTGTATAAATTAAAAACGATGGCAACAAAATCAAACCAAACCATAATCTTTCTTGAGCCGCGACAATCTCTGAAGTAGACATCGATCCGGCATAAAGAAATACCGCAACAAATGAAAGTCCCATTGAAATTTCATATGAAACCATCTGGGCTGACGAGCGTAATCCACCCAACAAGGCATAAGGGGATCCGGACGACCATCCCGCTAAAACGATTCCATAAATTCCAATCGAGGCAATCGCCACAATAAATAAAACGCTTACCGAAAAATCTGTTAGTTGTAGCGGGGTAGTAACACCAAACATGGAAACATTTGGGCCCAATGGAATAACAGAAAACGTCAAAAAGGCAGTTGCAACGCTAATAACTGGTGCCAAAATAAAAATTACTTTATCTACGCCCTTAGGGATTAGATCCTCTTTAAAGGCAAGTTTTATTCCATCCATTAAACCTTGCAAGATTCCAAACGGGCCTACTCGATTTGGGCCAATTCTCATTTGCATACGCGCAACAATTCTGCGCTCACCCCAAATTGCTAATAGCGTCATTACTACTAACAGTACAAAAATCCCAAGGGCTTTTATCGCGACAATCCACCAAGGGTCTACGCCGAAATCAGTTAACTCAACTAACGAAATCAAACCAACCCTCCTTTAGAAAGTGTCACAACAGTGCCATCTTGTGCATGAAGTTTTTCTCTCACACCACTAGGTGACGAGTTGGTTGGTAGCCAAACAACTGAGTCAGCGACTTGAGTTATTTCTACCGAAAGTGTTATTGCACCGACTGCATTTGTAACTGTCACTACATCGCCATCTTGCAAATTAAATTTATTTGCTGTTTGGGCATTAATTTTTGCAACAGGTGCGCGGCGGGTTCCGGCTAAGTGCGGCTCACCCTTTTGCATTGCACCATCATCAATTAATTGGCTAAAAGTACTAAGTAGCAATTGATTGTCCGCAAGTGCCGGAATCACTGCTGCCGGATATTTGGGCGGTTTAACTTGATCTGTATTTGTTACACCTAAGGCAGCTAAATCATGTCGAATATCTGCCGTGGTTTGTGGGCCAAAATCAAATTGCAACTCTTGCGCCAACATAGCAAGGATTCTTGAGTCAGATAATGACTTGTTTTGTGTCATCGCCTTACCAAACGGGCGCGGTCTGCCTTCCCAATTTACGAATGTTCCAGATTTTTCAGTTACTGCCGCAACCGGCAAAACTACATCAGCTTTACTCGTGATGTCTGAATTATTTACACTCAAAGACAAAATAAATTCAACCTTTTCAAGCGCCGCAGCTAACTTGGCCGGGTTTGGATAATCCTTCAATTCGATACCAGCAATGACTAAAGCTTTAATTCTTCCATCGATTGCCGCCTCAATCATTTCTTCAGCAGCTAGCCCGGGAGTTTGCGGGATTTGTTTTGCCGCTACGCCCCAAATTGCTGCTAATTCATTAACTGAATCTGGATTTGAAATTAATCTTCCACCCGGTAATAAATCAGGTAATAAGCCCACTTCAATCGCGGCTCTTTCGCCAGCGCGACGTGGAATCCATGCTAATTTCGCGCCAGTTCCTTTAGCTAATTCAAGTAATGCACTCAATAAGCCCGCCACACTGGCTGCGCGCTCGCCCACCAAAATTATTGAGTCCGGCTTTGAAATTTGACCATGGAGTTTTTCTACTAATTTGTCGGGGTTATTTGACCATTGTGCGGTGGCATCTTTAATTAATTTTGTTTCATCCCCTGGTCTTACCAAAATATTTTGTGAATCGAGTTTTTTAAGTCCTTTGGTAACCACACTAGTTAGGGCAAAAACTTTTGTCTTATTGTTTGCTACCGCTTTACGTAATCTTAAAAATACAATTGGTGATTCTTCTTCAGGCTCAAAGTTAACTAAAAACACACTTGGTGCTTTTTCTATATCTTTGTAGGTTGCGCCAATTACCCCACCGGCAACTGCATGCGACAAAAACTCGGCTTCTTCTTTACTATGTGGGCGATTTCTAAAGTCAATATTATTTGTGCCAAGAGCAACGCGCGTAAATTTTGAATAGCTCCAGGCATCTTCGAGGGTTAGGCGTCCCCCGGCTAATACCCCAACTTTACCTTTATATTTCATTAATTCTTTTGCAGCAAATTCGATTGCATCAGGCAACAAAGCAGTTTGTCCCATAACTTTGGCCTGCGTGACTCTTTGATCTTTCAAATAGGCAAAGGCAAATCTACCTTTATCGCAATTGAATTCTTCATTTACATTTTTGTCATCCCAAGCGAGTCGACGCATTACTGTTTCGCGTCGATAGTCAGTGCGCAGCGAACACCCAGAAGCGCAATGCTCACAGGTTGTTTGTGCCGAAACTAAATCAAACGGGCGTGATCTAAAGCGGTAAGCCGAGCTGGTCAGTGCCCCAACCGGACAAATCTGCACCGTGTTACCAGAGAAATATGAATTGAATGGTTCATCTTCAGCAATACCAATTTGTTGGTTGGCTCCGCGTTCGAGCAAATCAATGAATTTATCCCCAGCGATTTCTTCACTAAATCTGGTGCAACGAGCACATTCCACACAGCGCTCTCGGTCTAACAAAATTTCAGTAGATAACTCAATTGGTTTTTCAAAAGTTCTTTTTTCAATCTCAAATCTAGATTCTGATCTGCCATTACTCATCGCTTGATTTTGAAGTGGACACTCACCGCCCTTGTCGCAGACTGGGCAATCTAACGGGTGATTGATAAGTAAAAACTCCATAACGCCTTCTTGTGCGCCTTTGGCAATTTCACTAGTTAGTTGCGTTCTAACTTTCATTCCTTCAGTTAGTGTCACAGCGCAAGATGGTTGTGGTTTTGGCATACCTTCAACTTCCACCAAACACATCCGACAAGCCGCAACTGGCGCTAATGCTGGATGGTCACAAAAACGTGGAATAAAGGTACCTAATTTTTCGGCGGCCCGAATAATTAAAGTATCTTTCGGTACCTGAATTTCAATATCATCGATTGTGCAAGTAACTAACTCTTTGTTTTGCGTGCCTTTATTTTCAGCAAGTTGTGTCATGACACACTCGCAGACTCAAACATTTGGCTGTTTTCAATTGGATAAACCGTATGCGGGGCAACCGTTTCAGCTTGCTCAAATTCATCTTTAAAATATTTCATGGCAGCCGGGAACGGTGTGGCTGCAGCATCACCTAGCGCGCAAAATGATCTACCAGCAATTTGGGCAGAAATGTCATGCAATAAATCTAAATCTGAATGCTTTCCTTCACCGTGTTCAAACTTTTCTAATAGCCCAACCATCCAGCCAGTACCCTCACGACATGGTGTGCACTTACCGCACGATTCGTGTTTATAAAATTCAATCCAACGCGAAACTGCTCTTACTACGCTTACGGTTTCATCAAAAACCATTGGCGTACCGGTTCCAAGCATTGTTCCAGCGGCTTGCAAATCTTCATATGTCATCGGGATATCAATGTGTTCGTTTGTAAGCATCGGCACTGAAGATCCGCCTGGAATCCAAAATTTAAGTTTGTGTCCTTTTCTAACGCCGCCGGCGTAGTCCAAAAGTTCACTAAAGGGAGTACCCAAAGCGGCTTCATATATTCCTGGGCGCACTACATGGCCAGAGAGTGCAAATAATTTAAATCCTGGTGATTTTTCTGTTCCCATTGACTTGTGCCAATCGGCGCCATTTAAAACAATTACCGGTACAGCCGCAATAGTTTCGGCATTATTTATTACGGTTGGTGAGGCATATAACCCAGCCACTGCTGGAAACGGCGGCTTCAATCTAGGTTGTCCGCGGCGACCTTCCAGTGAATCTAAAAGTGCTGTTTCTTCACCACAGATATAGGCGCCAGCACCAGCATGCACAACAACGTTAAGTGAAAAGTCACTTCCTAAAATGTTTTTTCCGATTAAGCCATTAGTTTTTGCTTGTTCAACTGCATCCATCACTCGTCTAATTACATGAGGCACTTCACCACGAATATAAATAAAAGCATGTTTGGCTCTGATGGCATATGAGGCGATGATTACACCCTCTACCAAGGCATGTGGGTTTGCCATCATTAGTGGAATATCTTTACAAGCGCCTGGTTCTGATTCATCGGCGTTAACAACTAAATAGTGTGGCTTTGAGTCATTTTGTGGAACAAAAGACCACTTCAAACCGGTTGGAAACCCAGCGCCGCCGCGTCCACGCAATCCAGAATCTTTCACTATATTAATAACTTCATCTGGCGAAATCTTTAATGCTTTTTTAAGTGCTTGATAACCGCCAGTACGGACATAAGTTTCGTAAGTCCAACTTTTAGGTTGATCCCAGTTAGCA
>CAZXCT010000050.1:0-9237 GCA_964639395.1 uncultured Bifidobacterium sp. | reverse complement strand
CTACTTTCGTCAAGTGCTCCACCATGAACATCGTCAAATACAGCTCGAGGTACTCGCTTTTGTGCTAAATCTTGTAAATCACTAACCGTAAAGCAGTTCTCTAATTTTCTATCTTTTAAACTAAATAAAGACTTTAGATTCCAGCCCAAGAGTGGCTTAATGCTCTTCCAGCGTGGAAATTGTCGCTTTATGCTCATCTGACCTAAACGTCCAATCTGTAAGAATTAATTGCAGTTTTCGCCCAGAAGTATTCTTGTTCATCTTTGGTGAGTTGGCTCGTTAGCGCTTGGGCGAGATTGAAAACTTGCGAATAAGTCGCAGCCAATAAACATACTGGCCAATCAGAGCCAAACATCAAGCGCTGTGGGCCAAATTCATGCAACAAGTGGTCAACGTACGGTCTGAAATCAGATATTTTCCAAGATTTCCAATCAGCTTCGGTCACCATTCCAGATATTTTCACCGTGACATTATCAAATCCAGCCAATTGCGACATATGTTTTGCCCAAGGTTCTAGTTCACCGCTCGCAATAAATGGCTTCGAAATATGGTCCATCACAAAAAAAGTATTTGGACATTGCTTCACCGCTTCAATTGCTGCCGGTAATTGTGGAGGCAATGTTAACAAGTCATAACTTAGATTTTTCTCACCTAGCAATTTTAGATTTTTGATCACATTTTCTCTTGCCAGCCAATTTAGATCCGTTTTTTGCTGCACTTGATCTCTTATTGCAACTAATAGATTTGCTGCCGGGTGAGACAGATACGAATCAAGCTGACTTGAAATATTTTTCTCTAGGTCTAGCCAACCAACCACACCAGACACCTTGGGGTGATTTGCCGCGATATCTAAAAATTCTGGTGTTTCATCGGCAACTGTAACTGTTTGCACTAAAACCGTATAGTCAATTCCTAATTTTTCTAATTCAGGATCTAAATCAGACATTAAAATTGTTTTATTTATTGGATCAAATTTAGGCGAACTCATCCAATCTTGCGCTCTAACTGCGAGATCCCAAACGTGATGGTGCGCATCAATCTTCATTTGCTATCCCCTAGCAACAATATTTTGTAGCGGTTTTGCTTCAGCCAAAAGTGATAATTGACTTTGCACTAATTTTCTAATTCTGGGCTCAAAAGCAGTGGTGTTACCACCTACGTGCGGCGTAATAAAAACATTATCCAGTTTCCAAAGTGGATGATCTGCTGGTAATGGTTCTGGATCCGTGACATCTAGCGCTGCATAAATTCGTTTTTCTGATAGCTCAGCTATTAGCGCCGCGGTATCAACAATTACCCCTCTTGCTACATTTACCAGTAGCGCGCCAGATTTCATAAGAGCCAGGCGATCTTTATTAAAAAATTTTATTGACTGATCATTAGCCGGAATAATTACTACCACCACGTCAAATTCAGATAACCTTTTATCAAATTCGCTTATCGGCACTGCTCCTTCGCTACCCGAGCGATTAAATGCCGTTAGTTCAACATCAAATGGTTTTACCATTTCGGCAAACTTTTTACCGATTGATCCATAACCCAGTAGGCCAACTTTTTTATCTGCCAGCGAATGCAGGCGCTTATGATCCCAAGTTGATTGCTGTTGCATATTTTGAAAATGGCCAAAACCACGCAACGCTGAAATCGTTAAACCCAAAGCTAATTCAGCAGTAGACATGTCATGTACGCCACGGGCGTTACAGAGTGTGACTCCAGGCTTTAGAAATTCAATCGCATCATCAAATCCAGCGTTTGGTAGTTGCAAATACTGTAAATTCGGCATATCCATTATGGGTAATAAAGCATTTCGTCCACCCATATAAGTAGGAACATAAAAAGTAATCTCACTTATCCGCGGTGAATCGAGTGGTGCTGTTTTAGGATTTAACATTTCAAAGCCATCAGGGCCCGTCAAATCTTCCCACTGCGTCCAAACTATTTGCTTTGTCAAACTAATTACCTTTCTGAACTGTTTTTACAGTGTTGCTTAGCGTACCTATTCCACCGACAGTTATGGCAACTTGATCGTTTTCAATTAAAAACGTTTCCATTGGTGGCACGATTCCAGTTCCAGTTGAAAAAACTACCCCATTAGTAAATTCATAGCACCTATACAAGTAGTCAACAAGATCATCTAGTGAGCGCTTTAATTGCCCTAAAGAAGTTTCGGCTTGCCACACTGGTTTGTTGCTTCTAATAATTTCAGCGCTAATTTTAACCTCAGAAAGCTCTTCGAACTCCCAAATAGGAACAACTTCTGAAAATAGTGAACAAGAGTGTTCATACATCTTGGCTTGCGGTAGATAGAGCGGGTTTTCACCTTCGATAGTGCGAGATGTCACGTCATTACAGATAGTTAAACCCAGGATTTGTTTATTGCTGTTAACTAACAAAGCAATCTCTGGCTCTGGCACACTCAACTTCGAGTCGTAGCGGATACCAATCCAATCATTTTCACATACCACTTTGTTTCCGATTGCTTTAAAAAATATTTCTGGCCGATCTGCTTCATACACTCTGGTGTAAACGTCAGGAACACCGCTTTCTTCGGTTCGAGCATCGCGCGACCGCAAATAAGTTACCCCCGCTGCCCAAACTTCACTATCTTTATCTACTGGCGGAAGCACTTGCTGTATTTCAATCTCTTCACCTTGCGTGTTTTCAATTAATAATTTTGCTTCAAGTAGCGGCAGTTGAAGCAACTGCTTCCAGCTACTAAGCGCGATAGGACGCATGCCCTTTGTGGTTTTTACTCCAATTACAAAAACCCCATTTTTATCCATCGCTGATATTAATGACATAGCTTCCTCTCGGATTAAACTTCGACTGGCTGAATTAAGCCTTGTGCTTGTAGTGCTACCCAAAGTTCATCAGGTACATCTTTTTCAAAATCCGCTACGTTGGCTTGCAACTCAGTTGCGGTTCGAGCACCGGTGAGAATGGCTTTTACTGCTGGGTGCCTAAGTGGAAACTGTAAACCTACTGTAGAAACCGGCACCTCAAATGGCTTGATCGCTGCGTGCAAGGCTTTTGCGTGATTAATAATTTCGTTCGGAGCTTGGTCGTAGTTATAGGTAGTACCTTGCTGTGGATTAACTAAAACACCTGAATTAAACACCCCCGCTGCCAAAATTGAAACATTTCGTCTATGTGCTGCCGGTAAGAGATCACGCTGGGCGGTTTGTTCAAGTAGCGTGTAGCGGCCAGCAATTAATAAAACATCAATGTCTGTCTCTAATACAAATCTAGTTGCTAAGTCAGAAAAGTTAATGCCTGCTCCGATTGATTTTACTAAACCTTCGCTGCGCATTTTGTCTAATTCTTTATAAGCGTCACCCAGCGCTTGGTCCATGTGGTTTTCTGGATCATGAATAAATAAAATATCGAGATGATCTACCCCAAGACGAATTAAACTATCCTCAAAAGACTTTCTTATGCCACCTGGCGAATAATCAAAAACTGGAACACAGGGCTCTAAATCTCTAAAAATTGATGGGCCGGTATTTTCACCTGGAATCATAACTCGCCCAACTTTGCTTGAGACAACGGCAGTTTTACTTGCACCAGAAAGTTTTAATCCCCGACCTAATCTCAGTTCTGATTTTGTGTGCCCATAAAAAGGAGCGGTGTCAAAATAATTAATCCCCAGCGAGATTGCTGTTTTAATCAACTCATCAGAAGTTTCTTCTGAAACGGTAGTAAACATTCCACCGAGCGGCGCGGTTCCTAAACCAATTTGGCTAATTTGTAGCCCAGCTCGTCCGATTGAAATTTGCGCATTAGCCTTAGGCATAACACCCCCTCAAAGTACGACTAACCTACCCAATCGCAGTCAGCACAGATTGTTTAAGTAAGGCTACTTTTGCGGCTAAGGCAGTACCAGCCTTAAGTGAGCCCTGCTCATCCCAATCAAATTGATTAAATACTGCCGCGCGGGCATTTTGGTAGTCATTTTTGTTGATTTTTACCCCAAAAAGACTATTAACTTTTGCCGTGATTTGCTCATTGAAAAACTTCACCGGCATGCCCCACCCATCATCTTTCAATCCAAACAAATAATTTGCTTCTCGCTGTAAAGCAAGTCGCAAGCGTCCCACTTCAAAAAAGTCTTCTCTAGTTAATTCTGCTCCAGCGACAGATTTAACCATTTGTAAAATCCCTGCCAGTCTTAACTCTCGCGTTGGTGGAGAAGCATAAATACAAACGCCGACCGCATCGATAGCACTCCAAAGCATCCAAAGTTGATTGATGCTTTCAAGCCGATCCTCCCCTAAAGTTCCCATTTTTATTCCACCGGCTGGTACACCGAATTCTTTTCCAAATTCGCTATGACGCTGCCAAGCCCAGGTCGGGTCAAAATCAATATCGTGTTCTATTACGTCATAGCGAGGACCGCATGGATTTAAAGCCATTGCTAAACCTAGCCCCTGCGAACCGCGCGGATCCCAAGGTGGAATCACCATTCCTTTAATCAAATCACTCGTGTTTTTAATAGTCAGATTCGCAACTTTTTTTAATGAACTGAAAATCGATGAATCAAAGGCAACGTTGTTTTCGATTAGTAATTGACATGCATAAAGGTGTTCAATACCTAATTGGTGACAGGTTTCATTAAACTCAACTGCACGCGTCATGTTTGCATCTGCATACTGTGAAACAAATGCAGCAATACTCAACTGATGTGAACGTCCACCATCTACGGGATTTTTATTATTTTGTGAATATGACTTCAAACAACTTTGTGCGCATCCTGGGCAGGCGGAAATACCAAAATCAACTTGCAAGTTTCGTATTTCATCTGCCGCAAAATTTGCTACGGCGCTTGGTAATTCTGTAGCAAAATTACCGCCGGCTTGATATCCCGCTAAATCAGGGTTAATCCAAAGTGAAAATCCGTCTTGATATTCACTAAGTGTCAAGGGATTGTTTTTTAATTCTGAAAGATAAAGGTCTGTTATTTCATTTATCGTTGTGTTTGTTTTGATTTCGCCATTAGGGAGCGCAAGGTACTTCAGGTTTAGTTTTCCACTGGTTGCACCCAACCCGCCACAGCTTGAAGCAAATCCATTGTTTATCACAATCGAAGCAGCTTTACTTTGATTCTCACCAAATTCACTAATCGCCGCAACTTGCCAACTATCCCCTAAAATATTTTCTAGTTGGCTAGTCGTTTGCCAAATATCTAAACCTTTTAACTCTTTTGCGTCATTAAACGTAACAACATAGTCTGTATTTTTTTCAACAGTTAATCCGATTAGATCTTGCGAGTGATTAACAACAACAATTGCTTCTAGTTCTAAACTTAAAAGTGCTTTAGCCAATCCGCCCTCAACTTTAGCTTCGACTACACCGTGAGATTGTGGCGAAAATCCGGTAATTGATGCGGTGGATAAGCCAATCCCGTGATGTCCGGCTAATACGCCTCTTGCAAAGATTAAAAAATCCTTTTGGTTTTTTTGGGCAAATCCCACTGCCAGCAAAGAAGAAACTGAGACCAGCGCTAAATCACTTGAGAACGCAACTAGTTTGTGGTGTCTTTCTGCTAGGTCAATAATTAAGGCATTGCGCATCGGCTACTCCAGAAAGTAAGACTCTTCAATGAAATATTTGCTTATCTTATAGGCTTTGGCTCAATAAGCGCCCCGCTTTTTATTGCCTAATGGAGGAATCAGTGGCCAAGATCGTTGGGTTTGAAACTCACGACGTTAGATTTCCAACTTCAACCGGTAAACATGGCTCAGATGCCATGAACCCTGATCCGGATTATTCGGCTGCTTATCTAATATTAAAAACGGACGATCCTAATCTTTCTGGACACAGTTTGGTTTTCACGATAGGTCGCGGAAACGATTTACAATGCGCCTCGATTGCTCAATTAGCCGAAACAGTGGTCGGCATGGAACTAGCCAGTCTTGAAAAAAACTTGGGCAATATTGGCCGTGAATTGGTGCGAGATTCTCAAATACGCTGGCTGGGGCCTGAAAAGGGTGTGCCCCATATGGCAGCCGGTGGAGTAGTTAACGCTGTTTGGGATTTAGTTTGCAAAATAAATAACAAACCATTATGGAAACAACTTTCTGATATGAAACCAGAGCAAATAGTTGATTTAGTTGACTTTAGACATATTTCAGACGCACTAACCCCAGCTGAGGCATTAGAAATTTTAAATAAGGCGAAAGCAAATAAACCTGCAAACGAAAAAATATTGCTCGAGCAAGGACTGCCTGCCTACACCACTACCCCAGGATGGCTTGGCTATAGCGATGAAACGATGGTGCAGCTAGCAAAAGAGGCACTAGCGGATGGTTTTAAATTAATAATAATGAATGTTGGACGCTCACTCGAAAATGATTTTCATCGACTCAAATTGATTCGTGAAACGATTGGGCCAGATATTAAACTAGCGGTTGACGCAAACCAAGTGTGGGATGTAAACGAAGCAATTGATTGGATTAAAGCCCTGGGTGAGGTAAATCTGCACTGGGTAGAAGAGCCAACTAGTCCTGATGACATCTTGGGACACGCCACTATTGCAAAAGCCATCGCACCCACGCGCGTAGCAACCGGAGAGCACGTTCATAACCGCGTCATGTTTAAGCAACTGCTGCAAGCTAAAGCGTTTTCATTCATGCAAATTGACGCAACTCGCGTTGCCGGAGTTAACGAAAACATTGCAATGATTTTGATGGCGGCTAAATTTGGTATCCCGGTTTGTCCGCATGCGGGCGGTGTGGGCTTGTGTGAAATGGTTTCACACTTAGCAATGTTTGATGCGGTAGCCGTCAGCGGGCATCACGAGGGTCGAGTGGTTGAGTTTGTAGATCACTTGCATGAACACTTCGTTATCCCAACAGTTGTTAAAAACGCCCACTATCTAGCGCCCTTAGAAGCCGGCGCTGGCGCAGAAATCAAAATGGAGAGCATTACACATTACAGTTACCCTAACGGCGCAGCTTGGAGTAAATGATGAGCGACTTCAAAGATCAAATAGCTATTGTCACGGGTGCCGCAAGCGGTATTGGTTTTTCTTGCGTCAAACAACTCAGTGAACAAGGGGCAAAAGTATTTGGCTTTGATTTAACTCCCGGTGAATTAGACTCCATCGCCACCTATGTTGAATGCGACATCACTAATCAAGCCTCAGTAGACGCTGCTTTTGAAACTGTTGCTAGTCAAGTAGACCGGATCGATATTTTGATAAACAACGCAGGCATTGGCGCAATTGGAACTATTGAAGATGCTACTGATGAAGATTGGCAAGGAGTCTTTAATGTTTGCGTTTTTGGCACCGCAAGAATTAGTAAAAAATTTCTTCCGCTAATTCGAAAATCTAAAAATAAAGCAATTGTTAATACCGGGTCAGTTGCCGCCCCAGTCGGGATTCCAAAACGTGCAGTTTATTCTGCAGCAAAAGGTGCGATTCAAACTTTAACGCTAGCGATGGCAGCAGACTTTGTTAAAGAAAAAATTCGGGTCAACTCTGTTAATCCCGGCACTGCCGATACCCCTTGGGTGCAAAGGCTATTGTCGCAAGCGCAAGATCCTGAAAAAGAACGTGCCGCTCTCGAAGCGCGTCAGCCAATTGGCCGTTTAGTTTCTGCTGATGAAGTTGCAAACGCAATTTTGTATTTAGCTAATCCCAAATCTGCTTCAACAACTGGAACACTGCTATCGGTTGATGGGGGCTTAGGAAACCTCTACTTACCGAAATAACTTAACGGTTTTTACTGGTTTTCCTATACGATAAATTCAAAATCCCTATACGATAGGGATAACTCGCTTTTCTTGATTTTTTAACTTTCTGGTCAAATGTCTCACCTTTCAAATATTATGAAAATATATGAAAACTGAAGAGTCGGTCTTCCCAAGAAGACCTACTGGTTCTCGGTTCAATTTATCTGATGACATTTTCACCATTATTCGTAAAAAAATTCTAACTAGAGAAATTCGACCAGGTGAGCGGATGAATATAGATTCGCTCTCTCGGGATTTAAATGTTTCACAAACTCCTATTCGTGAAGCCTTAGCGCGCCTAGAAGAGACTGGGCTAGTAATGAAAGAGCCCTTAAAGGGATTCAAGGCATCGCAACTTCTTAGTAGCAAAGAAGCTCAAGACTTATTTAATTTTCGAGAGTTAATTGAACCATTCGCGGCGCAATTGGCAGCCAGTAAAATTTCTAGCGATCACACTCTCCTGCTTGATGCAGAGATTGCTAAAGCAAAAGCGGTTTTGAACATGTCTGGTGTTAGTGCTTTTGAGGCATTGGCCGAACACGACGAAAATCTACACAATTTAATC
The DNA here is from genome assembly GCA_964639395.1 of uncultured Bifidobacterium sp. Lineage (GTDB taxonomy): Bacteria > Actinomycetota > Actinomycetes > S36-B12 > UBA5976 > ATZT02. Next base: position 938 of record CAZXCT010000050.1, on the reverse strand, counting down.
TTTGATATTGCTGAGAATGATCATCTTGCTAAGGCCTACAAAAGTGCCCACAGCTTTTTGCATCTTTACCGACTTCATTTCGTTCGCGAGGCTCCAGTAGATGTCCTAGACACCTTAAATGAACATGCTCAAATTGTTGCCGCCTTAAAAGCCAAAGATGCGCAAGCCGCAAATCAAGCCATGACTACTCACTTAGTAAATGCGCGAAGTCGCTTTCAGTATCCTGCCATCTGAAGCAGTCGCTCTGCCGTAAATGCATAAACATTCATATCTAAATATCCACTAGCTATTCCATAAGTTCTGCCATCGCCTCGGTCAGTGTATTGCCAAAATGTCCAACTCTTTTCACAATCAGAGACACTCCATACTGTGCGACTACAGCCGCGGGTAACGGTTGTTGCGGGATTAGATACTTGTGAATAATTCGCAATCCAAAGTGGGTAATTCGCTAATTGTGGATCACGCAGATAGGTTTCAATAAAATTTAGGTTTGAATAAATTATTGGTTTTTTACCAGTGCGAGCTTCCACCTGCCTTACAAAACCCAGTGAAAAACTAGAGACAACACTGGCTCCGACATTAGCCGGGCGTGAAAAGGGTTCAATATCTAAAACGATCGGCAAAACCCCTGGGCGCAATCCCCCTAAATTATTTAAATGATCTACTGCCACATTCCCTTGATTAATACCTTCTTGATATCCACTTTCAACGCTCGCCCCTGAAGAGATAAGTGCGGCGTGATAAATCCCAGTTAGTAATCCCGCTTCTCTTGCCGCCGGAAAGTCAATGCTCGACCACGCCTTTGCTCTTTCATTTGGCGCGGCTCCACCGGAGGTGCCTTTTATGAATATAAATCTCATGCCAGCGTTATACATTTTTACAAAATCAATCGGTGCATTACCTGGATGTTGCCACAATGAGATATCGGTACCTAAAAT
>CAZXCT010000049.1:0-9362 GCA_964639395.1 uncultured Bifidobacterium sp. | reverse complement strand
AGCGTTAAGTCATTAACTGCAATGAAATCGTCATAACGTTTAGTTAAATTTTTTAAATACAAATCCTGCACTGTATGGTTCTTCGGCATCCGCTTATCTCCCTAAATGACAAGTGCTCCCTGCGGGTATATGCAAGGAGCACTCTAATTTGAATCGATTTGCTTGTCTAATTGCCAAGCAGTTTCTGCCAGGCGGATGAATACTCTTGCTCTTCAGCGTCAGTTAATTCCTTGAAGATGAAGGTCTTCGCTAAATCCGCTTCTGTTGGGAAGATCAATGGGTTCTCTGCCAACTCTGGATCAATCTCTATGGCCGCTTCTTTTGCACCAACTACTGGGGTTATGTAGTTCACCCATGCAGCTAGTTCTGCAGCAATTTCTGGTTGGTAATACCAATCGATTAGCTTCTCAGCATTTTCTTTATTGGCAGCACCAACAGGAATCAGTAAGTTGTCTGTCCACAAGTTACCTCTAGTTTCAGGAAGACTAAATCCAAAATCTTCACCCAATTGAACCAAATCGCCTGACCAACCTAATACTGCAACTATTTCGCCCAGATCGAGTGGTTGTAGGTATTCGTTACCCATGAAGTTTTGAATGTGGCCATCATCAACTTTTGATTGCAAAAAGTCAATCGCCGCATAAAACTCATCGGAAGTAAAGTTCGTTGGATCGGCGCCTTGCCAGGCTAAAACAACACCCATGGTGTCGCGCATTTCGCTAAGCAAAACCACCCGACCCGCTAAACGTGAATCAAACAATTGATCCACAGTTGTCATATCACTGGTACCAATCGCCTCTTGTAATAGCGCTTTGTTCCAGCCCAATCCTCCATAGCCGGATTGCCATGGCATCGTGTAAACACGACCCGGATCGAAAGCAGGGTTCGATAATTCGGGGATTAAATTTTTAGCGTTTGGAATATTGGCTTTATTTAATTCTTGTGCGTAACCAAGTTTGATCCAACGTGCTGCCATCCAGTCAGTTGGTGAAACTATGTCGCGTCCAGTAGATTCACCTGACTCTAGTAGTGGCAAAACCTCTGCCCAGAATTCATCATTGTCGCTGTAATCTTCTGGATACTCAACAGTTAATCCCGTTGCTTCACTAAATTTATTCAAAGTTACAAAATTGCCGTCATCATCCACGTCCATATAAGCAGTCCAGTTTGACCAAACCACATCTGCTGAACCCGTTGAACACCCAGCTAGTGCTGATGAAAAGCCAACGGTGGTCGCGGCGACACCCGTAACACCCGCAGCTTTTAAGAAACCGCGACGTGAGAGAAACGGTAGTAACTCTTTAGGCGCTTGTTCCAGTCTTTTTCTCTTTGCCATCTAATTCCCCTTCGATTGGTTTTCTAAGTTACCCGTTATTGATCATCACGTGTTTGATTCGAGTGTAATCCTCAAATCCATACATTGATAGATCCTTACCGTAACCCGAGTGCTTGAAGCCGCCATGAGGCATCTCAGACACCATCGGAATATGCGTGTTGACCCACACACATCCGAAATCTAGTCCCTTCGTCATTCTCATAACCCGTCCAACATCTTTTGTCCAGACGCTGGCAGATAGGCCGTACTGGACGTCGTTGGCAAATCGCAAGGCTTCAGCCTCGTCGGTGAACTTCTGTACCGTGATTACTGGGCCAAAAATTTCGCTTTGAATCATTTCATCTTTCTGTTGCAAATTTGCCACCACGGTTGGTTCAATAAAATATCCGCGATCACCCTGACGTGATCCACCAGCAGTAACCAAAGCATGATCGGGAGTGCGCTCTAAAAATCCAGTCACTCTTGCTAATTGATTTGCATTATTTACCGGTGGCACAAATGAATCTGGATCCAGAGGTCCTTTAGCAAAGCTGGTTTGAGTGTTCTTAGCTTGTTCAGTAAGAGCGGCAACAAAATCATCATAAACACGGGCTGACGCTAAAACTCGGGTAGCTGCAGTGCAATCTTGACCGGCATTAAAGTATCCCGCTACCGCAATCCATTCTGCCGCCGCTGCGATATCAGCGTCATCAAAAACCACAACTGGAGCTTTCCCGCCTAATTCAAGATGTACTCGCTTCAAATCCGTTGCCGCACTTTGAGCAACTTGCTTACCAGCGCCAACCGATCCAGTAATTGCAACCATTTGTGGAATCGGGTGTTCAACTAATGCTCTACCAGTGTCGCGATCACCGGCAACAACATTTAAAACTCCAGCTGGCAAAATTCCTGCTTCGTGTATCAATTCAGCCATTCGAATTGTTGAAAGTGGAGTAGTGTCACTTGGCTTTAAGACAACTGCATTACCGGCGGCAATTGCCGGGGCAAACTTCCAAACTGCCATCATCATCGGATAATTCCACGGCGTAACTTGTCCGATAACTCCGATTGGTTCGCGACGAATGTAAGAGGTATGACCTTTCATGTACTCAGCCGCTGATTTGCCTTCAAGATTTCTTGCAGCAGTTGCAAAGTATCTAATTTGATCAACCATTGGCGGTATTTCTTCACTCATGGTGACGCCGATTGGTTTTCCGGTATTTTCTGACTCTAGGGCGACTAATTCATCTGCTTTTTCTTCAAAAAGATCTGCAATTCTAAACATTGCCAAAGATCTTTCAGAGGGGGTTGAATCTTTCCAACTTTCAAATGCTTTAGCGGCAGCTTTATAAGCCAAATCAATATCCGCTTCATTTGAAATCGGGGCTGAGGCAAAAACTTCACCGGTAGTTGGATTGATTAAGTCAGAAGTTTGACCGGATTTTCCTGAAACCGATTCGCCGTTGATGAAATTTTTAAGTTCCTTCTTTTGGCTCAAGGTGCTCCTCTTTTTCAAGTTAATCCATAGAGACTAGTCAAAAAGCCCCCCGCTCCACCACCCAGATATGTAACCATTGCGTTACATTTCCTTGTACCAATTTTCACAATCATTTTTGGATCGCCTTCGCTCTATGATTTAACTATGACTAAGCCCGGCACGACTCCCCGTACCAAGGTTAAGCGGGTGCCGTACCTATCGGTCTCTGATCCTAAAATCCGCAATGAAATCCTTGACCACTCAGTTTTAGCTCACGTGGCAATCGCAGATGATTCTGGGCAACCATTCGTTCTACCCATGGCCTTTGCCCGCGATGGAGAACGTTTATTACTGCACGGATCTACGAAGTCTCGCTTAATGCGATCTCTGGCAGCTGGAACTCCGGCTTGCGTCGAGGTCACTATTTTGGATGGATTGGTACTTTCACGAAGTGCGTTTGAGTCCTCAATGAATTACCGAAGCGTAGTCGCCCTAGGGATTGGTCACGAATTGTTGGGCAAAGAAAAAGAACAGGCTTTTGAAGTACTAACTGACAAGCTTATTCCGGGACGAGTAGCCGAGGTCAGGGCAACCACAAAAGCGGAATTGAAAGCTACTTTAATTATTGAATTTCCACTAAATGAGACCTCAGTGAAGTTGCGGCGCGGACCACATGAAGATCGCCCAGAAGATCTTGAATTACCAATTTGGGCGGGTGAAATTCCGTTGAAAACAATTGCACTAGCTCCTATTGCTGGTGACAAGAATGCAGAAAATCTTGAAATACCACCAAGTGTAAAAAATTTAATTAAAAATCCACCGCAATAATTTTAAGTCTTAGTTATTGCGTAGCTCGCGCCGCCAACTGCCCACAAGCACCGTCAATGTCACTGCCACGGGTATCTCTCACTGTGACCGCAATTTGAGCGTTCTCGAGTATTTCTACAAATTCTTGTTGCGTTTTTTCACTAGTCGCTGTCCACTTAGATCCTGGTGTCGGATTGAGCGGAATTAGATTGACGTGGACTGACCGACCTTGAATTCTTTTAGCTAATAAAGCTGCCCGATGCTTCTGATCATTTATGTCCTTAATTAAGGCATATTCGATTGATACTCTTCGTTTTACCGTATCTGAATAATCCCAAACGGCTTTTAAAACTTCCTTTATTGGATAACGTTTATTCAGTGGCACCAACTCATCACGTAATTCATCATCTGGTGCATGCAAACTCAAAGCCAGTCTTAACGGCAAACCAACCTCAGAAAGTTTCTTAATCTGAGGTATTAAGCCAACCGTTGAAACTGTGACATTTCTAGCTGAAATTCCCAAACCTTCAGGTTGACTCTGCGTAATTCTCTTTATGGCAGTTAGTACCGCATCAAAATTTGCTAAGGGCTCACCCATTCCCATAAAAACAATATTTGATAACCGCGCATTTTTATTAGGTAAAAGGCCTCGATCAGCAAAACGTGCTGAGGCTTGAACTTGCGCCACAATTTCAGCAGCACTCAAGTTTCTTTTCAACCCGCCTTGCCCGGTAGCACAAAACGGACAAGCCATTCCGCAACCTACTTGTGACGAGATGCAAACTGTAGTTCGATTTGGATATTGCATCAAAACACTTTCAACTAATTTTTCGTCATGCAACTTCCAAAGTGTTTTAACTGTTTCACCCTTATCGGTAGTTAGCTCCCGCACTTTGACAATTAATTCTGGTGCTAACTTTTCAGCAATATCTAATCTTTCGTTTTCTGGTAGCTCTGTCCATTCATTGGCATCACCAGAAAACCTTGAGAACCATTGTCTACTTACTTGATCCGCTCTAAAAGCTGGTATACCTAACTCAACTGCCCTAGCTTTTCTTTCAGCTAAATCTAAATCCGCAATATGAATTGGCGGTTTTTTACTCATGCAAATCCCAAAATTATTCCAAACATTAACCAGGCTGCGATGGCATTAAACGACAATGAATCCAAGCGATCCATCATGCCGCCGTGGCCTGGCAAGGTTTGGGCAAAATCTTTAACCCCTAAATCTCGCTTGATGGCACTTGCAAAAAAATCCCCTACTGTTCCTAAAATTGCTAAAGCCACCCCAATAATCAAGCCTTGTTCGCTCGAAATACCAAACCAAAGAGGTAGCACAAATATTGAAAACAATCCTGCAAAAAGTATGGAGCCTGCTAAACCTTGCCAAGATTTTTTAGGAGACAGTTTAGGCAATATTGGGTGCTTGCCAATTACTGATCCCACGAGATACCCGCCAGTATCACTTAACGCAGTTATCAAAATAAAAGCCATAACCTGAAAAGCGCCAGTTTCGCTCCGCAACATCAACATGGCCGCACCGCCAAAAACTCCTAAGTACATCAATAAAAATGCAGAGGCCGAAACATCGGCAAAAACGCCCTCCACTCCTTCAGTTAGGCGAACCACAAAAGCCAATACAGTCGATACCGCTAACGCCCCCACTAGGCCAATTGCGCCAAATCCTAAAGCTCCGGTCAAGATTGCCACTAGTGAAAAAGAAGTTACCCAAAAAGAAATTTTCACACCTTTTTGAGCTCTCACCGCTGAGATGAACTCAAAAGCGCCAATATTTAGTACTACTAGTGCGATAAAAAAGAAGAATTCTTTAATGTAAGTGAGAGAAAAGAAAACAATAAATAGTAGGAATAATCCCACCCCTATTGCTACCGGAAGGTTGCGCCCTGTTTTTTGCTCAACTGAGTCTGCCATTTAGACCTCGAGTAATTCGGCTTCTTTGTGCTTTAACAATTCGTCAATCTGCGCTTCGTGTTTTTTGGTACCTTCATCCAAACTCTTCTCAGCACGCTTAACATCATCCTCGCCAACTTCTCCGTCTTTTTTCAATTTTTCCAAAGTTTCTTTAGCATGGCGACGAATATTCCTAATCGATATCTTTGAATCTTCTGCTTTGGTTTTGGCTACTTTTATGTACTCTTTACGGCGTTCTTCGGTTAGCTGGGGCAGTGGAATGCGAATAATGTTTCCATCATTACTGGGGTTTACCCCTAAATCGCTTTCTTGAATTGCCTTTTCAATTGCGCTCATTGCACCCTTATCAAAAGGAGTAATAATCACCATTCTGGCTTCTGGGATTTGAATTGAAGCCATTTGATTTAAAGGTGTCATGGTGCCGTAATAGTCTGCATTTATTTTATTAAACATCGAAGGATTAGCCCTACCGGTTCTGATGGTGGTGAAATCTTCTTTGGCGACCTCTAAAGCTTTATCCATTTTGGTTTGCGCTTCTTGTAAAACCTGCTCAATCATTGTTACGCTCCCTGAATAATGGTGCCAATTTTTTCACCATTCACTGCCCGTTTAATATTTCCATTTTCTAACAAGTTAAAAACTAAAATAGGCAAATTGTTATCTCTGCATAAGCTAATTGCGGTAGCATCTGCGACTTTCAAATCTTTTTGCAACACTTCATCATAGGTCAATTTTTCATACTTTTCGGCTTTTGGATTCTTTCTTGGGTCATCGGAATAAACTCCATCAACGCCCTTAGCCATCAAAACAACTTCAGCACCGATCTCCAATGCTCGCTGCGCGGCAGTGGTGTCTGTTGAAAAGAACGGAACACCCAGTCCTGCTCCAAAAATTACGACTCTGCCTTTTTCTAAATGCCGCATTGCTCGGCGCGGAACATAAGCTTCCGCAACTTGTCCCATTGTGATTGCAGTTTGGACTCGGGTATCAACACTAATTTTTTCTAAGAAATCTTGCAAGGCTAAGCAGTTCATGACTGTACCTAGCATTCCGATGTAGTCAGCACGAGAGCGCTCCATTCCCCGCTCCGATAACTGTGCGCCACGAAAATAATTGCCACCGCCAATCACGACAGCAACTTGAGTTCCGCTTTTGACTACATTTGCAACTTGTTGAGCAATGTCGGCCACCACATCAGGATCAACTCCCAAACCTCCACCGCCGGCGAATGCTTCGCCCGAGAGTTTTAGCAGCACCCTTTTGTAGGCTCGCTCACTCATTTACGCTTGTCCCACCTTGTATCTGGCAAAGCCATTTACTTGAACTTTATTCTCTTCTAACAGATTCTTGATGGTCTTTTTATTGTCTCTTACCCAGGCCTGCTCAACTAAGCAAAAATCCTTGAAATAAGAGCCAACTCGGCCCTCTACGATTTTTGCAATGGCAGCCTCGGGCTTGCCTTCTTCTTTAGCGGTTTGCTCGGCCACACGCTTTTCAGTATCAATTACTTCCGCTGGAACATCCTCGCGAGTTAGGTACAAAGGTGCCATCGCCGCGATTTGCTGTGCAAGATCTTTAGCTACTTGCTCATTCGCTGAATCAAGTTGCACGATCGAGCCAACACCGGCTGGCAAAGCTGGATCTGGCTTGTGCAGGTAAATATGAATGTATCCACCTTCTAAACGTGAGAACTTTTTAATCTCAACTTTTTCACCCATCACGCTATTTGCTTCGTCAAGCGCTTGTTGAACTGACTTACCTGCTTCTAGTTCACTTGCCAGCAAAGTAGCAACATCGCTTGGATTACTATCCAAAATATGCTTTGCAACCTTGTCAGCTAAGGCAATAAAATCTGGAGTTTTTGCAACAAAGTCAGTTTCACAGTTAACTTCAACTAATGCACCTTTTGAGTCACCCTCAACTAGCCCGGCTACCAAACCACTTGAAGCAACACGACCTTCTCTTTTGTTGACATCTTTTGCGCCTTTTACGCGCAATAACTCAACTGCAGCATTAAAGTCGCCATCGGTTTCATCTAAAGCCTTTTTGCAATCCATCATTCCTGCGCCAGTTGCTTCGCGCAGAGTCTTCACATCTTGGGCGGTATAATTCGCCATTGTTTTCTATTCCTTTTCATTAAAAGTGCCGAGACTAATCTCGGCACTCAACTTATAAATTATTTATGCCTGTTCGGCAGGTGCTTCAGTAGTAGTTGCAGCTTGGGCTGCAGCAGGAACTTCTGGTGAAGAACCCTCTAGTAATTCTTTTTCCCATTCTGCTAATGGCTCAGCTACTGGTGAATCTACATTTGCATTTCTTGAAGATCTCGCCATCAAACCTTCAGCAGTTGCATCAGCAATCACTCGAGTTAATAATCCAATTGATCTAATCGCATCATCATTACCTGGAATAGGAAAATCAACTTCATCTGGATCGCAATTAGTATCTAAGATTGCAACTACTGGGATTCCTAGTTTGCGTGCTTCATCAACCGCAATTTGTTCTTTCTTTGTGTCTACAATCCAAAGCACGTTAGGTAACTTGTGCATTTCGCGCACCCCACCCAATATGCGTTCTAATTTTTCCTTTTCACGACGCATCATTAAAAGTTCTTTTTTGGTGTAACCACTGCTGGTATCTTCAAAGCTAATGGCTTCTAATTCTTTAAGGCGTGTTAAACGCTTTTGAATTGTTCCAAAGTTGGTTAACATTCCACCAAGCCAACGCTCGGTAACAAATGGCATTCCAACTCGACGAGCTTGTTGCTCGATGGGTTCGTGGGCTTGACGCTTGGTACCAACAAACATGATGGTGCCACCACGTGCCACAGTTTCTTTTACGTATTCATATGCCCGGTCAATGAAAGTCAATGACTGATTTAGATCAATCACATAAATTCCATTGCGCTCAGTCATAATGAAGCGCTTCATTTTTGGATTCCAACGACGGGTCTGATGCCCGAAATGAACGCCAGATTCAAGCAACTGACGCATTGTTACAACGGCCATGGCCGCACTCCTTCTTTGCAGCCGGTAGCTGCGCTCGGTTTGTAGCAAAAGTCGGTTGACTCTTGCTCCTGACATTCGCCGTTTATGAGCACTGTCTATATTTATAGTCAGACCTAGCCCACAACGGTCTGGCTAACCAGAGACCGAATGTGCGAAGTCACCAACCAAAGTTGGTGCTGGCCCCATGCTAATAGAACCCTTTATTTGCTTATCCCCAGCCCTTATTCATCAACAAGTGAACACCGAATTTCCCAAAACAAACCTAAAAAGTATTAAATAGTTAAATGCTTGAATTACTGATCCTGCCAATCTCTGAGCCTTGGGTTCCACCCATTCAGCCCATGGTTATCGAGCGATATTTCGAACCACCCCCCACCCCTTACGCCGCCGGCAATCGAGGTGTTGACATTAGAACTGAACCACAAACTCCAATCAGAGCTCCGCAAGATGGAGTAGTTCATTTCTCAGGAAGAATCGGCAAAATCGGTATCGTATCTATAAATCACAACTACTTAAAAACTACCTTTCAACCAATTAACTCAATAGTCGTAGCAGGCCAAGCCGTTAAAAGAAATCAAATCATTGGATACGTAGCTGTAGAGGGCTCTCATTGCATACCGAATACCTGTTTACATTGGGGCTTAATAGAAGAAAAAAGGTATCTCAACCCACTAAGCATTCTTGTATCAAAAGTAAGACTTCTACCTATTTTTAGCTAAGCACGAGGGTGGGCTTGATCAAATGATTTCTTGAGTCTTTCGACTGTTATATGGGTGTATTTCTGGGTTGTGGCGAGGGATGAGTGTCCGAGAAGTTCTTGCAC
>CAZXCT010000048.1:2991-9509 GCA_964639395.1 uncultured Bifidobacterium sp. | reverse complement strand
AAGTTATGTCTTGGTGGTGGACAGCTTGTCGCCCACTCCAAACTCATTCCCCATCCCCAAGGGTCATTTACGTTGACCATTGGCGCTTCACGCCAAGTTTTATAAACGTTGTAAAGGAATGGCAAGGTAGAGGCACCCAAGATAAATGAGCCAGCACTTGACACCATATTTAACGTGGTAAATCCATCACTAGCTAAATAATCTGCATAGCGACGCGGCATTCCAGCACCACCTAACCAATGCTGTACCAAGAATGTGATTTGAAATCCGATGAAAGTTAAATAGAAATGAATCTTGCCAATTTTTTCATCTAACATCTTTCCGGTCCATTTTGGCCACCAGAAATAGAACCCAGCGAACATTGCGAAAACCACAGTCCCGAATACTGTGTAGTGAAAATGCGCAACGACAAAGTAACTATCTGAAGTTTGAAATGTAATCGGTGGCATCGCCAACATTACGCCAGTCAAACCACCAAGTAAGAAAGTTATTAAAAATCCAATTACCCACAACATTGGTGTTTCAAAAGATAGCGAGCCTCGCCACATTGTTCCGATCCAGTTGAAAAATTTAACACCTGTTGGCACTGCAATTAACATCGTGGTCAAGGCGAAAAAGGGAAGTGAAACAGCACCGGTTACGTACATATGGTGCGCCCAAACGGCAACTGATAAACCAGAAATTGCAATTGTGGCAAAAACTAATCCCTTATAACCAAAAATTGGTTTGCGACTAAATACCGGGATCACTTCACTAATAATTCCAAAAAATGGTAAGGCAATAATATAAACTTCGGGATGTCCAAAAAACCAGAAAAGATGTTGCCACAATATTGCGCCGCCATTTTCTGCAGCGAATACTTGTGAACCAAAGTTTCTATCTACCGCTAACACAATTAAAGCTGCGGCTAAAACTGGGAACGCTACCAACACAAGCACGCTGGTCAACAAAATAGTCCATACAAATATTGACATTCTCCACATTGTCATTCCCGGTGCACGCATCGTGAGAATCGTGGTAATGAAATTAACAGAACCTAAGATTGTTCCAAGTCCACCGAGCGCTAAGCCCATGATCCATAGATCAGCACCCAAGGTTGGGGAATTCGTTGCATTAGAGAGCGGTGTGTACGCAAACCAACCAAAACTTGCCGCACCATCTGGAGTTAAAAACCCACTAACCACGATTAATCCACCAAACAAAAACATGTAGAAACCAAGCAAATTTAATCTTGGAAACGCAACGTCAGGTGCGCCAATTTGTAACGGAACGAGTGCATTAGCAAAGCCAACAAATAGCGGAGTCGCAAATAAAAATAACATAATGGTTCCGTGCATTGTGAAAAGTTGGTTGTACTGCTCATTGCCAATTATCTGTAATCCTGGTTGAGCTAACTCAGCACGCATGATCATCGCCATTGCGCCTGCCATCATAAAAAACAAAAATGAAGTTGTGATGTACATATAGCCAATAGTTTTTGGATCTGTGGTGGTCATCCACTTAACTGCTTTACGGCCGTAACCCGCTGGTTGCAAAATTGGTTGCGCCGTCACTTTGCTTGTTGGGCGGTCTTCCAAAATAGTCATGATGCGATCTCCTTGCAGCCGGGAAGATTTGAATCAATTGCACAATCAGTGTTGCCAGTGGTTACAACTCTTCCGGTATCTAATTTACCTTCTTGGCCTTTAGCGCGCAGCGTAGAAATATGCGCCTCAAACTCATCTTGGCTGACTACCTTTACATTAAATAACATCCGTGAGTGGTCTACCCCGCACAGTTCAGCGCACTTACCTGGGTATTCCCCCAGCTTGTTTGGCGTTACCTCGAACACGTTCATCCGACCAGGAATAACATCCATTTTTGTTAGGAACGCTGGTATCCAAAATGAATGAATTACATCAGGTGAAGTTAGTTCAAATTTAACTTTTTCATCAACTGGTAAAAATAAGGTAGGTGGTTCACCTGGTGTTCCAATTTCGTAGACGCCATAATCTAAGTAGTTAAAGGCCCAAGACCATTTAAAGGCAACTACGTTTACCGTGTGATCTTCTTCGCCACTAATTGTAGTTAACGTAGTTTGATCACGTGCCGTGAAAAAAAATAGTCCAAAAACAATAACTAAAGGAACAGCGGTATAGAGAACTTCCATCGGAATGTTATATCTGGTTTGTTTTGGCACTTCATCTTCAGACTTTCGTCGATAAAGAATAATTGCGGCAAAAAGTAAGCCAAGTACTAAAAGTGCGATAGGGATAGCAACTAACCAAGCGCCTTGCCACAAGTTAATGATGATGGGACCCTCTTCAGTGGCGGGCTCAGGAAACCCAAGTCGCAATGCACTTTCGCGCGCTTGTTGACTGCAGCCTGTTAATGCCAGTGCAGTTAGGGCAGCGAATGAGGCACCAATTCGACGCACGCTGAAAGACCCCTTTGCGAAATTATGAACTTGGTGAAAGGCTATCGCACCGAGGATTGAAAGTCAGCGCAAAGGGCAAGTAGCGTCATCAATATGAGAAATAGCACAAATGCACAAACGATACATTTTGACGCTTTAACTTCACAGCCTTTAAATGATGCAGCAATTTTAGGAATACAACAGGCGCTTACCCATGGCTGGGCTGACCCCAACAAGCTCTACCACTCTTCCCGCGCCACACGAATTTTGTTAGATCAGGCACACCATTCAGTTGCACAGCAATTAAATCTGAAATCAAGTGAAATAGCTTTTGCAAGCTCAATGCCTCATATTTTCAACCACGTAATCTCTGGACTAATAAAAGGCAACGATTTGGCAGATAAAAAAATCATTCTAGGTGCGATAGAGCAATCGGCAATTTTGTCAACGTCAAGAAACTTTAGCCACCAACTAATTCAAGTTGATTCAAATGGACTAGTCGACTACAACTTATTTCTCACCGCGTTAGATCAGCCAGAGGTGGGTCTAGCAGTTTTACAATATGCAAATCACGAAATTGGCACGCTACAACCACTAGCACCTATTTATCAAAAAAGTGTCTCCCGTGGTATTCCGCTAGTGGTAGATGCAACTATGACGCATGATTTAGCTAATTTAAATGGAAATTTTGATTGCCTTATATTAAACCCAGTTGCTTGGGGTGGGCCCACTGGAATTGGAATTTTTGCAGTAAAAGAAAATATAAGATTTCTCTCTGCCTTGATGAAAGATAAAAGAGAAAACAAAAAGTATCCAGCGTCACCTGCTGTCTCGTTAGCAGTTGCAGCGGCGGCGGCGCTCGAAGAAACCGCTAGCAAAAAGCGTGAAATTAATTCTATAATGATCGATTGCAAAAAACTTTTAATCGAAGAAGTCACCAAAATTGAAGGTGCGGTAATTTTAGGTGACACAAAAAATTCGCTACCAAATATCTTTGCCGCTTCTTTTGATGGCATAGATGGCGAAGCACTATTGAGCGAAATTGATAAATTAGGCTTTGAAGTTTCTAGCGGATCGGCCTGTATGGCAGATCAGATTGCACCCTCGCACGTACTAACTGCCATCGGTGCCCCACCGCAATCAAATATTCGAGTTTCGTTTCCGCTTAACGTGAATTTGGAGCAAGTGCAAGATTTTGCGCAAGCCTTAAATGCTGTGCTTGCCGATATGAAAAATACCAACAAATCTTTAAAGCGCTAAGCCGCTAAAAAACTGTTGGTTGAGTTAATGCTATTTTTAACAATTTTAAATATTCACTGCGCGTAATTTCACGTACTCCCAGTCGTGCCAAATGTGGCGTCTGCCATTGCACATCTAGCAACCTTGACTGTGGTTTTGACTTCAACTTTTCAACCAACCAATACAGCGCAACTTTTGAAGCATCTCGTGCTAGGTGAAACATAGATTCCCCCGCAAAAAACCCACCTAGCTCAATCCCATATAGCCCGCCTACCAATTCATCTTTTTGGTTGTAAACACCTACCGAATGAGCAATATTTAATTCATGCATTTTTTGATATGCCGATTTGATTTCGGGATTTATCCAGCCTTGTCTGCGGGTTGGATCAGCACAGCCTTCAATAATTTTTAAAAAATCTTGGTCGTATTTAACATTATATTTCTTGATTGATTTTGCTAATGACCGCGAAACTATAAATTCGTCTAAAAACAAAACTCCTCTTGGGTCGGGTGAAAACCAACCCAATATTTCTTCATCGTGGTCATTTTGAACATGCATCGGAAAGTATCCAGCGCGATAAGCTGCGACTAGTGTACTTGGTGCCAAGTCGCCTTCTGTTATTACAAAATCTTTTCCGGTCTGAGCTAAATTAGGATCAGGAAAGATCCATTCACTTGGGGTAATCTCTTCGCCCATCAAATCAGACGCTTGCAAAAACTTTCGAAACTATCGCTTGATTTTCTTCACCATAGGATTCACCAAATCTTGCTAAAAATTCAGTCTTTTCAAAGGTATATTCCTGCGTACCAACTGTTTCAATTGTGTAGGTAGCTAACAGCGAACCTACTTGCGCAGAAATTTCTGCGCTTACTCCCCAACTCATGGCAGACATAAATCCGGCTCGAAATGCATCACCGACTCCGGTTGGGTCAACTTTTGCTTTTTCTGCTGGACAATTCACAACTACCGAAGGTGCACCTTTGCTGTCCACTCGAGCACCTTTTGCTCCGAGCGTGGTCACCACCGTGCCGACGTTTTGTACTAAATCTTCGGCACTATATCCACATTTCTTATTAATTAAAGAAGATTCGTATTCGTTCGTAAATAGAAATGCCGCACCATCAATTAATTTTTTAATTTCTTCGCCTTCCATCCTGGCTAATTGCTGAGATGGGTCTGCAATAAATGGAATATTTCTAAATTTTGCCTCTTGCGTGTGACGCAACATGGCGGCGGGATCGTTAGGTCCGACGAATATGTAATCCACGTTTCCGAGTCGATCTATCGTTGGGCCCAGCTCGATATTTATCGCCTCACTCATTGCCCCTGGGTAGAACGAAGCAATCTGGTTTTGCATTTGATCAGTAGTGCAAACAAATCTGGCGGTGTGCTGATCTTTTGAAACATAAATGGATTCACAATCAACACCATGACGTTCCAACCAAGATCTGTAATCTACAAAATCTTTGCCAACCGCTCCGACCAAAATTGGACGTAGTCCCAATTTGCCCATGCCAAAAGAAATGTTGGCGGCAACTCCGCCTCTGCGAATTTGTAAATCATCTACTAAAAATGAGAGTGAAACATGATCAAGCTTGTCCGCTACTAATGAATCGGTAAATTTGCCCGGAAATCGCATTAAATGATCGGTAGCAATTGAGCCGGTGACGGCGAATGTTAATGACACCAGTTAACCCTACTGGCAATTAGTGCGATTAGTTAGCGATTTAGTGGAAGGAGTCACCGCAGGCGCAAGAACCACCAGCGTTGGGATTATCAATTGTGAATCCCTGCTTCTCGATTGTGTCAACAAAATCAATCACGGCACCATTTAGATACGGTGTGCTCATTTTATCTACTACAACTTTCACACCATCAAAATCATGAGCAGCATCGCCGTCTAAAGAGCGATCGTCGAAAAATAATTGATACTTCAAGCCAGAGCATCCACCTGGCTGTACTGCAATTCTTAGCGCAAGGTCGTCCCGACCCTCTTGTTCTAATAAGTTCTTGACTTTTGTTGCTGCAACTTCTGTCAAGACTACGCCTTCTTTAATGCCAGTTTCTTCGTTGCTCATGTTTCCTCCGTGCCCCTATATTGCCACGCTATTGCCGCCATGTCCTGCTCAGCCGCTCTGCCAAATCCTGCAGCGCTTCAAATGGGTTTTCTGCTGGTGGCTCGTTCTCACCCACACAGCCATATGCCCCAACAATTCCGGCCGCAGCTAATTCTCGCTTTCCCGCCTGTACGCGTCCGGCTAATGCGATAGTCGGAACCCCAAAACTTTGCGCTTTTTGCGCTAAACCCATAATCACCTTTCCACTAAGCGTCTGCCAGTCAACTGTGCCTTCACCCGTAATTAATAAATCTGCTGCTGCGAGTTTTTTGTCAATCTCGCTCACTTCAAAAACTAGATCTAGCCCGCTGACTCGCTGTGCGCCAAGCGCAAAAAGCCCATAACCGATCCCACCACCAGCCCCCGCACCTAAAATCAAACTGGGATTTTTGCCATCTAATCGTTTTCCTAATTTGTCGGCAAATTCTTTAAGGTTATTTTCTGCATTCTCAAATTCTGCTTCACTCAATCCTTTTTGCTTGCCAAAACCTTGAATAGCTCCACGCGCACCCAGCAGGGGTACTTGCACATCGGTTGCGGCAATTAACTCAATACCGTCTAGCCATTTTGGTAAATTTAATAAATCGATTTCGCTCATCGCAAATATTTCTGACAAAATGCCGTGTCCGCCATCTATGCTGGCAGTTCCCCCAATTCCAATAATTATCTTTTTAGCACCATGCGCTGCCGCATGACGAATCAATTGACCTATCCCACGCGAAGTGTATTTCAGCGGGGAGCGAACTTGCTCAGTCAGAAACTGCGG
>CAZXCT010000048.1:0-2891 GCA_964639395.1 uncultured Bifidobacterium sp. | reverse complement strand
TGAGATGGTATTTTCAAGCAAGTTAGATATCTCAAACTCTTTCAACTCACCCGTGATCGCTGCACTGATCGCACTGATGAATCCTGGGCCACCATCAGACATCGGAAACAGCCAATACTCAGCAGTTGGATCAGACTTTTGCCAGCCGGTATAAATAGCGCTCGCCGCCGCTTGCGCAGTGAGGGTTCCGGTGAATGAATCTGGAGCAATAACGATGCGCATATGTACAGGTTATCGATTCATGGGACGATAGAACTATGTCAGCCTCAACCTGGACCGAGCCAGAATCAAGCCCACTTTTACATTTATTAGGCCAGCTAAAAGACAGTACTAGCGAAAAGGGTGTTGATTGCCCTGGGGTTTTACCCCCTGCCGCCGCACCAGATTTAGTTGCGCGGGCACAAGCTGCAAAAGAAAAACTCGGTGAAAAAGTTTTTATCTTGGGCCATCACTATCAAAGAGATGAAGTAATTCAATTCGCAGATACCACCGGAGATTCTTTTAAGTTAGCCAAAGATGCTGCCGCGAGGCCAAATGCGGATTACATAGTTTTTTGTGGCGTGCATTTTATGGCAGAAAGTGCAGATATCCTCACGAGTGCAGAACAAAAAGTTATTCTGCCCGACCTCGCCGCTGGCTGTTCAATGGCAGATATGGCAGCGATTGACCAGGTAGAGGCTTGCTGGAGCGAACTAGAAAAAATTGGAATCGCAAAAAGTACTGTCCCAGTTGTTTACATGAATTCAACTGCTGCCATAAAAGCATTTACTGGACGAAATGGTGGAACTGTCTGCACTTCATCAAATGCAAAACGCGCAATGGCTTGGGGTTTTGAAAAGGGTGAAAGAATTTTGTTTCTACCTGATCAGCATTTAGGTAGAAATACTGCTGTTTTGGAATTGGGTCTATCGCTTGCTGATTGTGTTGTTTATGATCCATATCGTCCAAAAGGTGGCTTAAGTGACATTGAATTATTAAATGCCAAAGTTATTTTGTGGAAAGGGCATTGTTCAGTACACGGGCGTTTTTCTTTAGAGTCAGTTGAAAATATTAGAAATAAAGTTCCACAAGTTCAGGTGCTAGTGCATCCTGAATGTGTCCATGAAGTTGTAAAAGCGGCTGATCAAGTTGGATCCACCGAGTCAATTATTAGAACGATTAAAGCTGCACCTAGCGGCTCGGTCTGGGCCATCGGGACCGAATTAAACCTGGTTCGCAGATTGGCCTTAGAAAATCCAGATAAGCAAGTGATGTTCTTAGACAAAACGATTTGTTATTGCTCAACTATGAATCGAATTGATCTTCCACATTTAGTGACTTCCTTAGAGAATTTAGTTACTGGCAAAGTGGTCAATCAAATTCAGGTTGATTCTGAAACAGCAAAATGGGCAAAAATTGCGCTAGATCAAATGTTGGCGCTACCAGCAAAATAAGTGCCATCCCGGCAATAGATATAGTCAAAGTATGAAAGAAAATCCCACCCCAAAACGAAAAGAAGCACAAGCCAAGCGCAAGCAAGCCTTAAAGGTTCCGAAAGATAATAAAACTGCCAGAAAAGCAGCTCGCGAACGTGCTCGTAAGCAAAGAGTTGAGGCACGCGCCGCGATGTTGCGCGGCGAAGAGTGGGCCTTACCTTTTAGAGATCGAGGGCCGGTAAGAAAACAGGTAAGACTAATTATTGACTCTCGACGATCCGTCGGTGAAATGTTTTTACCAATTGCTGTGGTGGTCTTATTGTTTTCTTTGGTTCCGATTGCTCAAGTTCAACAATTTGTTTATGTAATTTGGATTTCACTAATGTTTGCTACCGTGTTAGATGAATTTCTAATTTATTTCAAACTTAAAAAAACTTTGAGCGCCGAGTTTTCAGATGCTAAGGCGCGCAAAGGTGCTTTAGCTTATGGTGTATTAAGAGCACTGCAAATGCGCTCACTGCGAGTCCCACCGCCGATTGTTAAAGTTGGCGGAAAACCAAAAAATTAAGCGTTTAGCGGATGCAGACTCATCTGATACACCGAATTAGTGTTTTCAAATAATTCCACTTGATCTACGCCGTTTGCTAACAAATCTCTCCAGTAATTTGTAAGCCACGCCTCAGCAGCTTCTCTAGATTCAAAAGCATCTAACGCAGCACTTTTAGGCAATCCATTGACCGGCTCCCCGTCGGCAACTTCGTAAACCCAAATCCATTTGCTTGAAGTCTCTGACATTTTTACCTCCTACTAGTAACTTAATTATAAAGGATTTTAGTGCGGCAGTAACCTTGATTTCATGATAGAAAATTGCCTGCTATTTCACGAAAACCCTCCAAACGAGTTCTCTGACTGGCAAAAATTGAGCCCAATAAATTTGGAATTTACCAAGCTCGCCGACGCGACGGATGAATTTCTAGATAAAAAAATTGATGAAGCAATAGCATCAATTGCAGTTATCAGCAATGATTATTCGAATAAGGCCTTAGCTTTAATTGGAATCTACCTCAATCTAGATGCGGCAACTTTGCTCGGTAACTCATCTGCCGGTAATGATAGGACGTGGATCGCTAGCTGTAACGAGATACGTGATCAAATTGCTAATTTAAAAATTTACAAAAACGACAAAAAACGCCTAGTCCAAGCACTCGGTTTAACTCACAGCCAAGAACTATTCAAAATTTTAGAAAAGTCGCTTTCACGAAAAACAAAAACTTTTCTAGTTAGTGAAATCGCAGTTGCGCTAGCTTTTTTACTGGCAAGAGAAAACAGTAAAGCAAAAGAGTACTTAATCCCAGCTATCGAACTGAATTCACCTGGCATGAAAAGGGCAATAGATTCAGCTGGATTTAACGCCTTACCGGTTGCGCAAAATACCGACAAAGCAAAATCACTTGCCTTGGCCTTGCTATCTCACAT
>CAZXCT010000047.1:0-10021 GCA_964639395.1 uncultured Bifidobacterium sp. | reverse complement strand
TATCGTCTGAGTGGGGATGGGGTTTTGCCAAAGATTGGGTCCATTAAAAAATATTGGCAAACTCACTTGAAAAAAGAATTAGATAAGCAATTGAGTGACTATTTAATTTTTGATTTAAGATCTGGTGTTTATGCTTCGATGTGGAGTGCAAGTGAGAGTAATCTAGATAAATTTGTAATCGGTAAGGTGGTGCAAAAGGTAAAACAGGACGGAAAGTTTGTCTATAAGTCCGTAAGTCATCACAATAAAGCAACTAAAGGAACGTTAGTGGCGGCTTTGGCTAATTCAAAAGCCAATCCAAAAAATGTAGAAGAACTTACAAAAACTTTAAAGAAACTTGGGTTTGAGGTGCGCCTGGAAAAGAAAAAGAGCAAGGCCCCACACCTGATGACAATCGTTATGCCATGAAGCGCAAATTTGTAAAACCATTGTTTGCCTTAATTTTTATTGGCGTACTTAATGTTTTGGTTTATCTGGCATTAGCAAGCGGTACGGGTCAGGCATTGTTGGAATGGCTTAATGAACTGCTTTATGTTGGTGCTTTTTTAATTGCATTATTTGCAAACCTAACGGTTTTGGTACCAATCCCGTATAACGCAGTTATTTTGGCGATGACGCAAACAGCAGAATTACCTTGGCTAATTGCATTAGTGGCAGCTCTTGGGTCGGTGTTAGGCGAAATCACTGGATTTTTAGTAGGAAAATCCACCAGAGAAGTTGTGAAGAACACCAAATTTACTAAATGGCTCTCTAAGCAAATGGAAAATAAAGCTAAAGCAGCCTTAGCGCTTTTTATAGTTGCGCTACCACCAAATCCGGCATTTGATGTGGCAGGTATAACCGCAGGTGCAACCGGATTAAAGTTTAGATTTTTTGCATTTTGGGTATTTTTGGCTAGATTTTCTAGATTTTTGTTGTTTGCTTTCGTCTCAAATAATTGGCTAACTTAAAAGAGATAGGATTTAGACATGTTTGATGGCCCTGGTATCCCTTATTATTCGTTTCCTAATTTTTCTATCGGACCATTAACTTTAAATACATTCGGCTTATTTGTTGCGCTGGGGATTTTCTTAGGAATTAGATTTGCCGCCAGACGTAACGAACAATATGGTGTGCCGCAAGCAACTACTGAAAAGGTAGGAATAATTTTAGTAGTCGTTGGCATAGTTGGTGCGCGACTTTTTTGGGTTATCACGAACTTAGATCAAATTGATTCATTCATCGACGTAATTGCTGTTTGGCGTGGTGGTTTGCAATTTTCTGGCGGCTTTATCGCAGCCATTATTTTAGCCCCGTTTATAACACGGCGAATTAGAGGAAAACGACGTTGGCAAGTCCTAGATGGCGCAATTTTAGGTTTAGCTTTAGGTCAAGGAATTGGAAGATGTGGATGTATTGCAGTTTGTGAACACATAGGAAACGAGACAGATTTTTTCTTAGGAACAAGATACTTAGGTGGGGACACCTTAGAAGGTCCGTTGCTGGTAGGAGTTACCTATCACAACACTGCGTTATACGAAATGATTTGGGTTTTAGCCTTATTCGGAGTTCTTTGGTATTTAGATCGTAAAAAAGTACTACCACCGGGGGCAATTGTTGGACTGTTTATGGTCTCTTACGCCGTTGGTAGATTTAGTACAGATTTCTTAAGGGCATACGATCAAACTCTGTTCGGACTAACCGGCGCGCAGTTTATGAGCATATTTTTATTCATTGCAGGCGTTGTGGTTTTGGCTATTACTCGCGAAAAGCCAGCTGCAAAGAGTATCGAATCAACAACCACCTAGCTTGATTTAGATAAAAATAATTTAAGCCTTTTAGAAGCGATATTTTGGAAGTGATTTAGCTGAATTCTAAGTTTAAAAAATTTATAATTAGTCTGCTATTTATTATCTTTAGCGTTTCTATTCCACTGGGCTGGTATGCAAATTGGTTCTATCAAACAGTAAACCAGCAAGAGCGATTTGTACAAGTCCTAGCTCCACTTTCTGCCAACTTAAAAATTCAAAAATCAATCAGTAATTCCACAGCTAGCTCCATCAATGCGGTAGATATTGAGGGCGCATTAGCAGAAAATCTTCCAGCGTTTTTATTGCCAACAGCAAACGATCTGGCAAAGCAGGTAAAAAATTCAATAATTTACTTATTTGATCAATTAATTTATAGTGAACAATTTGACCAAGTTTGGCGAGCCAGCACTATTCAAACTCAAGCACAATTAGCCAAGGTCTTGCGCGAAGACAATTCTGGGTTTTTACGGACGGCTGACACCGGATTGATATTTTCATTAGACCCGATTAAAACCAAATTAGCAGAGCAACTAAATGAAAATCCTGCCTTAGGTATTTTTGAAACTGATATTTTAAATTTAAACGCACCAGAGTTTGAAATTTTGAGCATTGCGCAGTTTGATGTTTTTCAATTGATTTGGCGGCTAAGTAGCTTTTTGAGTATATATATTTGGCCTTTTATGCTCGTAGTTTTAATCGGGGCATTTTACTTGACTGGTAATTTCTTTCGTTCATTTAAATTAATGGGTATTTCAATTTTTATGGGCTGGTTGATAACTTTTAGTATGGCTGAATTAGTAAATTTTTGGTTTACTCAAAGCACGAATGAAAGTTTTCTTGATTTAATTTTTACAGAAGTTTTAGCGCAATTAGCCAAAGATTCACGCGCCGATTCACTTTTAGGTTTCACCGCCAGTATTTTAATTTTATTAATTGCAATCAGCAGTGAATATTTTTATCGAGTACAAAAAAATAAAAAAACCCCCGAATAAACGGGGGTTTTTAAATTACTATTACTTAAATATCGTAATAGAGTTGGAACTCATACGGGGTAGGACGTAAGCGAATTGGATCGATTTCTTTACTGCGTTTGTAATCAATCCAAGTTTCGATTAGATCTTCAGTGAATACGCCACCAGCAGTTAAATAATCGTGATCTTTTTCAAGATTATCTAGTGCCTCAGTCAATGAGCCAGAAACCTGTGGAACAGATTTAGCCTCATCGGGTGGTAATTCGTATAGATCTTTATCCATTGGAGCTGGTGGCTCAATTCTGTTTTTGACACCATCAATTCCGGCCATCAACATTGCACTGAAAGCAAGATAAGGATTACTTGATGGATCAGGAACACGATATTCCAAACGCTTAGCCTTTGGGCTAGACCCTGTTATTGGAATTCTGATTGCAGCCGAGCGGTTACGTTGTGAGTAAACCAAGTTGACAGGAGCTTCAAATCCTGGCACCAATCGGTGGTAGGAGTTCACCGATGGGTTTGTGAAGGCAAGCAGACTTGGCGCATGTTTTAACAATCCACCTATGTACCAGCGAGCAATGTCAGATAGTCCGGCATAACCCTTCTCGTCATAGAACAACGGCTTGCCATCTTTCCAAAGCGATTGATGACAGTGCATACCAGAACCATTGTCACCCGCAAGCGGTTTTGGCATGAAGGTTGCAGAAAATCCATTTGCAAAAGCAACATTTTTAACGATGTATTTAAACAACATTAATTTATCTGCTGCAGCTAATAAGGTATCGAACTTGTAATTAATTTCTGCTTGTCCAGCTGTTCCAACTTCATGGTGAGCGCGCTCAACTTCAATCCCAGCTTGCATCAAGGTAGTAGAAATAATGTCGCGCAGGTCAGCAAAGTGATCTACCGGTGGTACTGGAAAGTATCCACCTTTGTAAGGAGTTTTATATCCAAGGTTTCCACCAGCTTCTTCGCGACCAGTGTTCCAAGCTGCTTCAACTGAATCAACTTTGTAAAATGATCCGCCTGGTTGATTATCAAAACGAACTTCATCAAAGATATAAAATTCGGCTTCGGGCCCGAAATAAACAGTGTCGGCGATGCCAGATGAAATCAAGTAAGCTTCAGCTTTTGCTGCCACGTTTCTTGGATCACGACTATAAGACTCATTGGTGAAAGGATCTCTAATTGAGAAATTCATCGCAATTGTTTTTGATTCTCTAAATGGATCTATATAAGCAGTGGCTACATCAGGAACTAACTTCATGTCAGATTCATGAATAGCTTGAAACCCACGAATCGACGAACCGTCAAACATTAGCCCGTCTTCAAAAACTGAATTATTGAAAGCTTGCGCGGGGATATTGAAGTGTTGCATTACTCCAATCAAATCCATAAAGCGAACATCCACAAACTCAACGGCGTTGTCTTTAATGAACTTGATCGCCTCATCGGCGCTCTTAAACATTGCTCCTCCTACGGTGCACTCTCAAATCGAGAGATTAATCTGGCACTTTGGGCGTGCCTACTTGAGTAAACCTTAGGGCGAGTGGGTATCGGTACGGTATCTCTTCTGTTAACGCTGTGTTACGAAATATCAATTAGAATGTGAGATATGACAAATTTGGCCGGGGTTTGGCAAAGAATATTGGCGTTGACCGCAGATTGGGTGGCGAGCCTGCTAGTTGTGCGGCTGCTGTTACCAGAGTTACCTTTCGGATCTGGGGCGTATGGGCTCTGGACCATGGCAATTTTTGCCACAGAAGTGGTCTTGCTCACTTGGCTGACTGGCGCTTCTTTTGGGCAACGTTTATTTAGATTACGCGTAGTTTCTTATAGGTCACCGCGATTAATGCTTTGGCAAGTATTAGCAAGAACGCTATTGATTTTGTTGGTTATTCCGGCAGTAGTTATGGATAAAAACCAGCGAGGCTTACACGACTTACTAGTTGGAGCTGCGGTAGTAAAAGCCTGATTTAGCGACGAGGAACTCTTAAACCCTTCGGCATTGGTCCTTTTGGAATTGGCAAAGGACTTCCGGCAACTGCTCCAAACTTAGATCTTAATTGGCGCACTTCTTTAGGCGAGATTTTTTTACCGAGTTTTCTAACGTGCTTTACTAATTTGCGATACGGGACTGTTCCTTCTTGCATTCCAACAATTACAGTAGTTACCGGAACTTCCCCAGCAATTCTTTGCGCCTTGATTCTTTCACTTTGCAGAAGTTGTGAAACTCGGTTAGCAGATCCTTCACCAACTAAGACCACGCCGACTGGACCCAAAACTCGATGCACGAGATCTTGTTGCTTGGTTAACGCTATGGCAGGAGTGACAATCCAACCTTTCTTTAGCGTGTTCAAGATTGCTGCCGCAGCACCAGGTTGACCCTCAATTTTTGCGTAAGCTGCTGATTCAGCTCTTCTTCCAAAAACAATAACGGTTAGCATCAAGCCAATCGTTATACCAAGTGTGATGCTTATGATTAATGAAAACATTGAATTAGTAGTAAAAATACCCAAAGCAATAATTGGGCCTGTGGTGAGGATAAATACTGCAAAGAGAATTAAGCCAATGTAAGGATCTACTTCTTTAGTTAAAACAAATGTTTGACGAATAAGTTTTAGTTGCTTAAATCTTTCTTTTTTCGGCTTTGGTTCTTTTAGTTTTTTTGGATTTTTAGCCATTTAGTGAATTCATCCTCGCTTCAGCGGCTTGCCGGTAAAGTCTGCCAGCCCGGTAAGAGGATCTAACCAGCGGTCCGCTCATTACCCCGACAAAACCAATTTGTTTTGCGACCTCAGCTAATTCGACAAACTCTTCTGGCTTCACCCACCGATCGACTGGGTGATGTTTTGTAGTGGGCCGTAAATATTGGGTAATAGTAATAAGGTCACATCCAGCCTTATGTAAATCAATTAAGGCTTTCTCTATCTCTTCTCGGTTTTCGCCCATGCCTAATATCAAGTTAGATTTTGTTATGAGACCTCTGGTTTTAGCCAGAGAGATTACAGAAAGCGATCGTTGATAATCAAAGGCAGGACGAATTCTTTTGAAAATTCTAGGGACTGTTTCAAGGTTATGGGCAAAAACTTCTGGATTTGCGTCAAATACTTCTTTGAGTAAATCTGGCTTGCCACTGAAATCAGGAACGAGAATTTCAACACCACAATTAGGTACGGTTTGGTGAATTACCCTAATCGTTTCTGCGTAAAGCCAGGCACCTTCATCTGCTAAGTCATCTCGGGCAACACCGGTAACGGTGGCATATGCCAAATTCATTTCTTTGACACTCATAGCAACTTTCATTGGCTCTGATCTGTCGAGCGGGGATGGCTTACCTGTGTCAATCTGACAAAAGTCACATCTTCGGGTGCAAGCTGATCCACCAATTAAAAAGGTAGCTTCGCGATCTTCCCAACACTCATAAATGTTTGGACATCCAGCCTCTTGGCAAACAGTATGAAGCCCTTTTTCTGAAACTAGATTTCTAATTTGGGTATATTGGGGGCCAGTTTTAACTCTATTTTTAATCCAAGCGGGTTTGCGTTCAATCGGCACTTCGGCATTGCGCGCTTCTATCCGCAATAGTTTTTTACCGGGGGCTAGGTCTGTCATATTGACTCTAGGCTACGGGATTTGTCAATTTTTCGCTCAAGCGCTCCGGCTAATAGTTGACGCTCAATAATTGGTAGCACCTCTGCTATCTTCACTTCTCTGCCTAATTCTGCACTTAAACTCGTTACTTCTGCATCTGCGAGTCCACACGGAACAATCTCATTAAAAGGCTTTAAGTCGTTGTTGCAATTAATTGCAAAACCATGCATCGTGACTCGCTTTGCCACTCTAATTCCAATTGCCGCTATTTTTTTAGGAACGCTTGAAGTTGTTATCCAGACACCACTTCTGCC
Organism: uncultured Bifidobacterium sp.; assembly: GCA_964639395.1. GTDB lineage: Bacteria > Actinomycetota > Actinomycetes > S36-B12 > UBA5976 > ATZT02. The sequence continues at coordinate 3,349 of CAZXCT010000047.1, read as the reverse complement.
GGTGATTTGATTTGCCGTAATGCCAAATTCACGACAGGTCTCAATAAGTAATAACTCAATTCGACGTACATGTGCAACTATGTCGATTGGGTCTGGTAAACGCATTATGGGATATCCCACCAGTTGACCTGGGCCATGCCAGGTTATGCGACCGCCTCTATCAATGTCGAAAACTTTTGCCTCATTTTTTGGTCGGTCAGAACTTTGGGTGGAGCGGCCAGCCGTGTAAACACTTTGGTGCTCTAAGAGGGCGACCACATTTTGTTGGGTACCCTCGACCACTTTTTGGTGAAGTAGTTTTTGGCGATCCCAAGCGGATTGATATTCAACCGCTTCAGCCCCAAATCCCCATTTTTCAATCAACAACTGGGCGTCAGACATAATCCAATGTTATCGAGTGGCTTCGCCCCTGCCAGATGCCAGCAATTAAGTATTCGCCTATTGTTGGGGGTGTATGTGAATTATTTCTCTATTGAGAGTGAAATTGGAGAGTGTTTTTCGTTTGAAAGCAAAGCATGCGCGTATTAAAAATAATGTTGGAAGTTTCAAATTTTCATTTTTAGCTCTATTAGTAGTTATGGCCTGGGTGGCAATTACTGGAGTACTAGGACCTTTATTTGGACAACTTAGTGACGTGCAAGATAACGACAACGCTAACTTTTTACCAAATTCTGCTGAGTCCACAATCGCCAATGAGCGAATTGAGAAATTTCAAGTTGGCGATGGTTTACCAACTGTAATCGTTATCAGCGGTGATTTAACTGAAGAAAATCTCTTAAAAGTCCAAGAATTTGCTAGCGGGCTAAAAGATAAAGAAATTGAAAATAGCGATGGCATGGTAATTGGCGATTTCTTGGCGAGCGATGAACCAATCTTTCCACTTATTTCAGAAGATAAAGAAGCTGTTTTACTAAGTGTGGATTTATCAGCAGAAGCAATAGCTAAGCCACTTGCTGGTGGTGAGCCAGCCTTGCCGGCAGTTGTTATTGCAATGCGTGAGGCGGCAAGTGAGGTTGAAGGACTTCAAATAAATGTTTCTGGTGCTGGCGGTATTTTGGCAGATTTTTTTGATTCATTTGGTGAAATTGATTCAACACTGTTATTTACCGCACTGGCGGTAGTGGCAGTTATTTTGCTTTTTGTTTACCGAAGTCCAGTTTTATGGATTTTGCCGCTCACCAGTGCTGTGTTGGCACTTGCTTCTGCCGGCGGAATTGTTTATTTGTTAGCGGATAATGAGCTAGTAGTTTTAAATGGTCAGTCGCAAGGTATTTTATTTGTTTTAGTAATAGGTGCTGCTACTGATTACGCACTGCTACTGGTGGCTCGATACAGAGAAGAGTTGCACCACCACGCCTCAAGATTTAAAGCAATGCGAGTTGCCTGGAGAAACGTGCTTGAGCCGATTGCTGCATCTGCCGCAACTGCTATCGCGGCATTGTCAGTGTTGCTACTTAGCGAGTTGAATTCAAACAGATCAACTGGACCAATTGCAGCGCTTGGTATTGCCGCAGCATTTGTTGTCTCTTTAACGTTGCTTCCTGCATTACTATTAATTTTTGGAAGATGGATATTTTGGCCAAAGATTCCAAAATTTGATGACAAAGACGAAAAACTTTCTGGCATCTGGTCGAAAGTCGCCCAAGGGGTAGGTCGCCGTCCGCGAATTACTTGGGTAATAACTGCGCTGATGTTGGCAGGTTTTGCTGCTTATTCAACACAATTTGAAGCTAACGGACTAAGCCAAACAGATTCTTTTGTCGGTAAGCCTGATTCAGTCGTTGGCCAAGAAGTTTTATCAAAGCACTTTCCGGCCGGTGAGGGCAATCCAACTGTTGTGGTTTTGCCAGTCGAATTAGCGCAACCGGTGACCGAAGTACTAAATGACTTAGCAGGGGTAGATGCGGTAGTGCCATTGACGAATTCGCCAATAATTCCAGGCCAAGCGCCCACTGACTTGACGCCAAAAGTTGTTGATGGCGAAATGATTATTTATGTCACTTTAAATGAATCAGCAGACTCAAGTGAAGCGCAAGATCTCATTGTAGAAATGCGAGATTCTTTTGCACCGCTCAGTGATGAAATTTTGGTTGGTGGATTTACCGCAGTAAACTATGACATCCAGGTTTCATCGCAACGAGACAATATGGTGATCATCCCAACAATTTTAGTTGTGATTTTTATAATCTTGGCTTTATTGCTAAGAAGCTTGATTGCACCAGTTTTATTAGTAAGTACAGTAGTGCTTTCATTTGCGGCAACCTTGGGCGTAAGTCATTTGGTATTTGAGTATGTATTTGGATTCCCGGGCTCAGATCCATTGTTTCCACTTTTTGCGTTCGTATTTTTAGTCGGACTAGGTATTGATTACAACATCTTTTTGATGACGAGAGTTCGCGAAGAGTCCAAGAAAATTGGCACAAAAGCAGGAACCCTAAAAGGTTTAACTGCAACAGGTGGCGTCATCACAAGTGCCGGAATAGTCTTAGCAGCCACATTTGCTGTGTTAGGTGTCTTGCCTTTGGTATTGCTCGCGCAACTTGGATTTGCCGTTGCTTTTGGTGTCTTACTTGACGCAATAGTGGTTAGAGCACTATTGGTGCCAGCTTTGACCAACGACATTGGAAGATTTATTTGGTGGCCAAGCAAACTTCGTAAAGGTTTACCGTAAAACTATTTTGTTGCAATTAGGGATCGGGCCGCACTAACCCCAGCAAGCAATGCGCCTTGAATACTAGAAAAACTTCGATGGTCACCTGCGATAAATAATCCAGCCGAAACTTTTGGGTTTTTGATTGGATTAAATGGCGAATACATCGCAGCCAAAGCATTCAAAACCTCGTAGTCAGCAACAACCTTCCAATTATTTGTTGGTACTTGATACAAGTGTGATAAATAATTTAAGAGGGTAGATTGATCAAGTTTTGTATTTGATTCAATAGCGCTTGCACTTATTAAAGTTGTATTATTTGGCGCATAAGATGTTGAAATATTTGAAATTACTGTTGAATTTACCAAAATTGGATTAGTTTTTGCCTCGGTCACGATCAATTTTTGACCAGCGATTAAATCTGTTTTTTCTTGATCTGCAACTAAATACCAAGTTCTCACTTTGTGCACTTTTTGCTCGGGTAAGTTAAGCAATTTGGTTGCCACCTGTGCGTCAGTTGCCAAAATAATATTTTCGACAATATATTCGTTTTGGGCAGAGACAACTCTTCCGGGCGCAATTGCTAAGACTGGTTCATTCAAAGAAATGAAATCTTGTGGCACCTTATCTTCTAGTTGTTTACTAAAAGCCCCCATTCCATCTTGCGGTAGGGCGGGAGTGCCTGCGAAAAAAGAAGTT
>CAZXCT010000046.1:0-10156 GCA_964639395.1 uncultured Bifidobacterium sp. | reverse complement strand
GGTGTTCTAAAAAGTGAGCGGCTCCGCCCACCTCTGGGGTTTCATCAACTGAACCAATGCCCACCCAATAACCAATGGTGGCTGATCTAACTGTTGGAACTTCTTCGCTAATGATGCGTAAACCATTAGGAAGCAGAGTCTTTTGGACTCTGCTTCCGTTTTGGGAATCTTCTAAAAGATTAGTTTTAAGCATTTTCCTCAGCGTTTACTGGCACTAAAGAAAGTTTGCCGCGTTGATCAATTTCATTGATCTTCACATGAACTTTATCGCCAACATTAAGTACGTCTTCGGTTTTTTCAACTCTCTTACCTTGAGCTAAATGCTTAAGTTGTGAGATATGAAGTAATCCGTCTTTACCTGGGTAAAGCGTGATGAAGGCACCAAAGGCAGCAGTTTTAACAACGGTGCCGTGGTATTCCTCACCAACTGTTGGGACGTGTGGGTTAGCAATGTTGTCAACCATTTCACGAGCCTTTTCAGCGGCAACACCGTCGGTAGCGCCAATGAAAATTGTTCCGTCATCTTCGATTGTGATCTCAGCGCCGGTTTCGTCTTGAATTTGGTTAATCATCTTGCCCTTTGGCCCAATAACTGCACCGATCATATCCGCTGGGATTTTGATGGTGATAATTCTTGGAGCGTATTTGCTCATGACGCCAGGCTGATCAATCGCACCTTGCATCACTTTTAGAATTTCAGTTCTGGCTTCTTTGGCTTGTTCTAATGCTTTTGAAAGCACATCTGCTGGGATGCCATCTAGTTTGGTATCTAGTTGCAAAGCAGTAATGAACTCAGCGGTGCCAGCAACTTTAAAGTCCATATCGCCAAGTGCATCTTCTGCACCCAAGATATCTGTCAAAGTTACATATTCGGTTTTACCGTCAACTTCACCACTGATTAGACCCATCGCAATACCGCCCACCATGGCTCTTAATGGCACACCGGCATTTAGTAACGCCATGCTTGAAGCGCAAACCGATGCCATAGAGGTTGAACCGTTAGATCCGATTGCTTCAGATACTTGTCTGATGGCGTAAGGGAACTCTTCACGGTTTGGCAAAACAGGCACTAGTGCGCGTTCGGCTAATGCACCATGACCAATTTCTCTACGCTTTGGCGTGCCAACGCGTCCGGTTTCGCCGGTTGAGTAAGGGGGCATGTTGTAATTGTGCATGTAGCGCTTGGTTTTTTCAGGCGCTAAGGTATCAAGTTTTTGCTCTAAGCCCAACATGTTCAAAGTGGTAACACCCAATACTTGGGTTTCACCGCGATTGAAAATTGCTGATCCGTGAGTTCTTGGTAAGTAGCCAACTTCAGCTGAAAGCGCACGTAACTGTCTTGGGTTACGTCCATCAATTCTGATTTTGTCTTTTAGTACGCGATCGCGCATTATCTTTTTGCTAATTGAGCTAAAAGCGGCAGAAACCTCTTTTAGTCGATCGGCGAAAGTTTCGGCCAAATGTTCTTTAACTGCTGCTTTGGCGATATCAAGTGCGGCTTGACGCTCTTGTTTGCCACCAATTTGCATTGCGGCTTCAATTGCACTTAGTGAATAACTTTTAACTGCGTCATGCACATCAGATTGGTAATCAAGGAATATCGGAAACTCCCCGACCGGTTTTGCGGCTTGCTTGGCTAACTCAACTTGAGCGCGGCACAATTCGGCAATAAACGGTTTGGCGGCTTCTAAACCTTGCGAGACAACTTCTTCAGTTGGCGCTTTTTGACCATCTTTGATTAATTCAATCGTGTGTTCAGTTGATTCTGCTTCAACCATCATGATTGCAACATCACCATCTGCTGACATACGTCCGGCAACCACCATGTCAAACACGGCGTCGTTGAGATCTGCATGCTTAGGGAATGCCACCCAAACTCCGTCAATCAAAGCAACTCTTACTGCTCCGACTGGACCTGAGAAAGGAAGACCAGCGATTTGGGTAGAAGCGCTTGCTGCGTTAATTGCAACAACGTCATACTGTTCGGTTGGATCTAATGACATAACGGTAATAACGATTTGGATTTCGTTACGTAAACCATCAGCAAAAGTTGGGCGCAATGGACGGTCGATTAAGCGACAAGTCAAAATTGCGGTTTCTGAAGGGCGACCTTCACGTCTAAAGAAAGATCCTGGGATCTGTCCGATTGCATACATCTTCTCTTCAACATCAACTGTTAAAGGAAAGAAGTCAAAAGAATCTCTTGGCTCTTTTGAAGCAGTAGTTGCTGAAAGCAACATAGTTTCATCATTTAAAAACACTGCAACTGAACCGTTAGCCTGTTGGGCTAGTTTTCCGGTTTCAAAGCGAATGTTTACTTTTCCGAAAGGTCCGTTATCAATAACGGCCTCTGATTTAAATATTTCTGACCCACTCATTAGTGTGTCACTCCTCTTTCTAGAGGGGCATTAAAAAAGTAATTTATAGTTTGGCGGCCTTCAGTCGAGATGCACGGGATTTGTATCCCGGACATCACTACCGAGGACCGACTTCGCGTCCTTTTTAATACCCGATTGGGTTTAGCGACGAATACCTAAGCGTTGAATCAATTCGCGATATTTGTTGATGTCTTTAGCAGCGAGGTAGTCGAGTAAACGACGACGACGGCCAACTAACAACAACAAGCCACGACGAGAATGGTGATCTTTTACATGATCTTTCAAGTGCTCGGTCAAATGATTAATACGATCGGTCAAAAGTGCAATTTGTACTTCTGGTGATCCTGAATCGTTTGGATTGATTGCAAATTCTTGAATTCTTGCTTGTTTTGCGTCTTTGGTACTCATCTTTATCCTTTTTATTCTTTAGGTGCACACCCAGCACCTTGCTTGGTGAAGGAGTCGCGGCAATCAGGCACCTACTTAATTACCGTCGAGTCAAAGGCTAGCAGTGTGGCTATTGCTCGCTAGTGAGACGTCTGGTTTGATCCACATCTTGGCCCATTTGGTCTAATAATTGCTCTACCGAGTCGAATTTTTCGCTGTTGCGCAGTTTCTTCAAAAACTCAAAAGCTACCCGCTTGCCGTAGAGGTCGAGGTCGGTTTTATCTAATACATAAGCCTCAAGTGATAAATGATCTTGATCAAAAGTCGAATTTGTTGCGGCACTAATTGCCGCCGGGTACTTTTCTTTAGTTAATTCATTAATTAAAAATCCGGCATAGATACCACTTTGTGGCAGACAAGAATTTTCATCAATTTTTAAATTAGCCGTTGGATAACCTAATTCTCGCCCGCGATGATCACCATGAATTACTTCACCACAAACTCTTGGTAAGCGACCCAAAACTTCGGCGGCTTTTACCATTTCGCCTGCCTCAATCAATTTGCGGGCATTTGTTGATGACCACACTTCATCTGATGAGAACTTTTTAACAATAGTGGTAGCAAAGTTAAACTTTTCACCTTGCTGCTTTAGTAAAGCAGTATCCCCCAGTGCTTTATAGCCGAATCTAAAGTTTTCACCTACTACTACATTTTTAGTATTAAATTTTTGAACTAAGATCTCTTCAATAAAGTCTTCGGCGGATTGTCCACTGCGTTTTTTGTCAAAAGGTAAAACTAACACCGCATCAACTTGTTGTTGTGCTAAAAGCTCTAAGCGATAGCCCATTGACGCTAAATGAGGCGGGTTAACATTAAAAATTACACTGCGTGGGTGAGGGTCAAAAGTAATTACTACTAAATCTGTATTTAAAAGATTAGCGCTGGCTCTGGCTTCTTGTAAAAGTGCTTGATGTCCGCGATGCACGCCATCAAATACCCCGATGGCAACGGTAGAGGGGTTGGTAATTGCAATTTCAGTAACTGAGTTAAATATGATCATTGCTTCACCCCAAACACTAACTTGGGGGCAAGTTTATCTTGAGATTTTTCAACTAGCGCGATTAGTTGATTATTGTCATCTATGGCGGCTTGTAATTGTGGATTTTGGGTTTCGATACTGATTTTTCGCCCCATTTGTAAATCTTTTGCCTGCTCTGCATTGATGCTAATGGTGGTAAATAACTGTTGGGCGATCTGAGTGAGTGGGATTACTTTTGGGTCAGTTAAATCTGTGCAATCAGCGATCGAAAATCTGCCAGATGAAACGCGATGAAGTTTGGTTAGATGCCCACCTACTTTTAGTTTTTCACCTAAGTCGCGTGCGATGGCTCTAATGTAGGTGCCACTTGAGCAAGTTATTTCAACTTCAAGATCTAAAAAATCATCAACTATGGTTTGCGACTTTTTTACTAAGTTATAGATAGTTATGTTGCGCGGTTTTAATTCAACCGTTTCACCTTGCCTTGCTAATTGATAAGCCTTTTTGCCGTTTATTTTTATCGCGCTATAGCTTGAAGGGATTTGTGAGATTTCACCTTTAAAAAATTCAAGTGCTTGCTCGATTGTTTCAGTGGTTAAGCCTTTAGCGCTGGTGGTGCTAGTGATGGTTCCGGTGGCGTCGTCGGTATCGCTAGCGGCGCCAAGGCGAATTGTTGCGAGATAAGTTTTGTCATCGCCCACACAATAAGTAAGTAATTTGGTGGCTTTATTGATGGCAAGCACCAAAACCCCAGTTGCCATCGGATCTAAAGTGCCCGCATGACCCACCGCTTTGGTATTAAAAAACTTTCTTAATTTATTTACTACATCGTGTGAGGTAACACCGATGGGTTTATCGACGATTACAAAGCCGTCGTGATTGCTCATTTTTCTTTATAGGGGTTTTCGCCAGCAATTGGTTGTTGGGTTTCTGCTAACTTATGAAGTTCGTAATCACGCTTTTGGGCGGTCTCTAATAATTCAGAAATATGCGCCGCGTTTGCTTCAACTCCGTCTAAAAAGAACGCCAACGAAGGAGTGTGTTTGATGCCGAGTGATTTACCAACTTCACTTCTTAGCATGCCAGTGGCTGATTCAAGTGCTGCCTTAGTGGATTTTTGCTGCGCTTCATCGCCTAATACGGTGTAAAAAACTGACGCTTCGCGTAAATCACCGGTGACTCGTACATCAGTAACAGTGACAAATCCTAAGCGAGGATCTTTAACGCGTGACTCTAATAAAATTGCCACTAATTCTTTTACTCGATCGGCAACTCTATTAGCACGTGCTTGGCTCATGATAGATATTTCTTTTCTTGGATTAGTTAATTACGATTGTAATTTGGGGCTTCGATGGTCAATTGCACATCATGCGGGTGGCTCTCGCGCAATCCAGCCGGGGTAATGCGAATTAATCTTGCATTTTCTTTTAACTCAACAATTGTTTTGCAGCCGGCGTATCCCATCGAGGCTCTTAATCCGCCCACTAATTGGTGCGTAACGCTAGTGACTGGCCCGCGATAAGGCACCTGCGCTTCAACGCCTTCTGGCACTAATTTGTCATCGCTTAAAACATCATCTTGAAAATAGCGGTCTTTTGAATATGAACGCGCTTCACCGCGAGTTTGCATCGCACCTAAAGATCCCATTCCGCGATAAGACTTATATTGCTTACCGTTAATAAAAACAATTTCGCCAGGTGCTTCATCGCAACCTGCTAAGAGTGATCCAACCATTACCGCATCAGCCCCCGCCACAATTGCTTTAGCGATGTCACCGGAATATTGCAAACCACCATCACCAATTACCGGAACACCTTTTGCTTTTGCCGCACGAGCCGCTTCACTAATTGCAGTAATTTGTGGCACACCTACCCCGGCAACTACTCGAGTTGTGCAAATTGACCCCGGGCCCACCCCGACTTTAATTGCATCAGCACCGGCTTGAATTAAACTTTTTGCTGCTTCATAAGTAGCAATGTTGCCACCCATGATGTCAATTTTTGTTTCAGTTTTTAATCTTTTTACCATGTCTAATACGCTTTGCGAATGTCCATGGGCGGTATCAACTACTAAAAGATCAACCCCGGCTTCAACTAACAACATGGCACGTTTGTAAGAGTCTTCCCCGACGCCAACTGCAGCGCCAACTCTCAAACGTCCATTGTCATCTTTTGTTGCTAAGGGGTATTGATCACTCTTAACAAAATCTTTTACGGTAATCAACCCAGTTAATCTGCCACTATCGTCAATTAACGGAAGTTTCTCTATTTTATTGTGACTTAACAGCTTTAAAGCCGCTTCGCTGCTGATGCCAGTTTGGCCAACAATTAGCGGCATCGGGGTCATTATTTCTTTTACTTTTTTTGAAAAATTATCTTCAAATCTCAAATCACGATTTGTCACAATGCCAATTAATTTATGGTTTTCATCAACTACTGGCACACCACTAATTCGATACTTGCCACAAAGTCGATCAACTTCTGCTAAAGAATCTTCAGGCGAGCAAGTGACGGGGGAGGTAACCATTCCGGCTTCAGAGCGTTTTACTAAATCAACTTGTGTCGCTTGATCTTCGCTTGCCAAGTTACGATGCAGGATTCCTAAGCCGCCTTGTCGCGCCATTGCGATTGCCATGCGAGATTCGGTGACGGTATCCATCGCACTTGAAAGTAGTGGGATCTTGACTGAGATATTTCTTGAAATTTTAGTTTGAGTAATGGCTTCACTAGGGATTACATCTGAGTAACCAGGCAAGACTAAGACGTCGTCGAAGGTTAAACCGACCGTTAGATTCGAGATTTCATCTGCTGCCATTAACCTATTTTAATGCAACACATTATTTCTAAATCCGGCAGCCACTAGCTGTTCGCGCCCCGTGGTTTTCATTTGTCGTCCGAGATTTTTGATGTGGGTACGTACTGTTTCATAGGCAATTTCGTGTCTTTTGCTCAATTCGTCGTTTTCATATCCCCAGGCTAAATCTCGATAAAACTCTAATTGGTGGTAGGTAAATTCGGGCTGATGCAAAATTGGGTGAGGTGGGTCTAACTCTGCAATCCCGCCTAAGACCCCCAATAACAACAAGGCCATCGCGGCTTCTGAATTAGTGCGAGGCGTGACCGCCCGCGCACCTTCTTGCATCATTTTTTGTATCAGATCAGGCTTCACTAAATCCACCATCACCACAACTGGCCGTAAGGGTTTATCAATCATCATTTGCTCAAATAATTCATGCTCTCTGCCCGCACGACGAGAGACTCCCCAAAAAATTAAATCTATCTGCATTTTGCGAATTCTTACAAAGGCTTCACTGGGGTGAAACGCAAAGTGGATTTGTTCGATAATTTCAAATTTTCGCAAAGCCCCATGCCAGCTGAGAATTACTGAAGGGTTGATGTCGTGAATAAACACTCGCAGCATCTTTTTTAGACCCACACTTGAGTCAAAAAGTTGCTTAGTAGCTAACTGCCTCGCTAATCGCGCAAACAGTTGAATTTAAATCATTGGTGCGCTTGAGCCCGATCGGCATTTGACTTGGCCAACCTGGGCCCGCTAATAAAATTAATGGGGCGGGGCGCAAATTTAATAATTTTTGTAAATCTTCAATTGATGATGAGGCGTCCATTTGCGCCCACATTAAAACCACAGCCGGGGAGGTTTTTTTAATTGATGACTCAACCGCGTCCACTGGGGTGCGCGCGCCGAGCAGTTTTGTGCCGATACTTCTTTCGCTTAACCCAGCCGCTAGTGCATAAAGCGGAAGGGTATGTAATTCATATGGGGCGCAGGCCAAAAGCACGGTGCGTGGATTAATTGGCGTGCGCAGTCGATCAGCGAATTTTCTCATTTGAGTTGAAACAACTTCTGTGAGCAAATGCTCGGTTTCGACACCTTCGCCTGTTTCTGCCCAACGTTTGCCAACACTTGTTAATACCGGAAGCAATAGTTCGTTCCAAGTAGTGACGACGCCAACTTCTTTCAAACTGGTTTCGATAATTCGATTACAACTTGTTGTATCTAGTGCATTAGCAGCACGCGCTAAACCGCGAGCAGAATTTGAGCCACCTGGGATTGCGATGACAGATCCACCACCAGAGCGGGCATTTACGTTGACTGTATTGATAGTGATGCTGTCATTAGCAATTTCATCGATTTGATTTAAATCAGTGAGTAATGCTTCACCGGCCTGTGAAACATCTGCCGTCAAAGCCGCGCGTGCTGCCTCAGATGCCGGCACACCGTCCATTACATATCGGCGCATTAATTCAAGCCGTGCTAAATCAAGATTGTTATAGCGGCGATGTCCACCACAAGAGCGATCGGTTGGGGCGAGCCCATAGCGGCGATCCCAGGTGCGAAGGGTGGCTGGGGCTACGCCAAGACGACGCGCAACCCACGCGACCGAGAGGCCGAGCGAGACGACGTTGTCTGGGGCAGAGCTTGTTGCTTGTTCACGCACAGCCCTATTGTGCAGGCATAAAGGTATATCTGCCAGTTGAATTGTGGCTCAATTCACTAGTGATTCATCTTGTCAATATTGACAAAGTTTTGAACAATTTTGTATAGTTGAGGCTATCCAACCGAAAAGGACCCCTTATGGCAGATGTATCTAGACTGCCCGGACCAAATTCAGACGTCTGGGACTGGCAATTACAAGCCGCCTGCCGTGGGGAAGATCCAAGTAAGTTCTTTCACCCAGAAGGTGAGCGTGGCCCAGCCCGCGAAAATCGAATTAATCACGCAAAAATGATTTGCGCTACCTGCCCTGTTTTAAAGCAATGCGCCGAACACGCGCTTTCAGTACGCGAACCCTATGGGGTTTGGGGCGGTATGAGTGAAGATGAGCGTGAAGCAATTTACGCAAAAGCCAAACTTCCGCTAGCGGTTTAGTCTTTCCCTTTAGCTGTTAGTCAGTAGCACGTAGGGCTTGGGCTAATTCTAAAAATTCATCCACAATAATATCGACTTCTTTTTGCCCATGCGCCAAACTGATTAGCCACTGCTCATCTAGCCCCGGTGGGGTCATGATGTTTCGGTTTAGTGCCCAAAAAAATGCTAACTGGGCGATTTGAAAATCTGTTGCTTTGTAGTCGCGATAATTTCTAACTGGTTCTGTTGACCAGGTAATGCAACCTTTCACACCAAAGCCAACCACATGAGCGGGTAATTCATATTCATCAATAATGTCACCGATGCGATTTAGCGCTTGCATATTTAACTCTTCTGATCTAGCCATCGCTTCAGGTGTGCAAACACGAGCTGTTGCTTTAAGCCCGGCCATTGCTAAAAAGTGTCCATTAAAAGTACCTAAGTGAGTATGGCGACCATCAACCACAGTTTGCATGATTTCTGATTTTCCACCGAAGGCTGCTACTGGTACTCCCCCGCCAATTGATTTAGCAAGTGAAATTAAATCTGGTTTAACCCCTAAGCGGCGAGCAGCGCCGTTTACCCCAGCAGTTAATCCAGTTTTTACTTCGTCAAAAATTAAAACTACTTTGTACTGATCGCAAAGCTCTCGTACCTTTTCTAAATAACCTTCATCAGGTAAGACGATTCCGATGTTTTCCATTACTGGCTCTAAAAAGAAGCAAGAGATTTTTTCATGGTGCGCTTTAAATACTCGCTCTAAAGCAGCCGCATCGTTATACGGAACCACCCAAACGTCACCAACTACCGTTGCTTCGGTTAGCACAGCTGTTGGGTTAGCGGCATCCCCGGCTTGATCCAGCGGCGGTTTTACAGAAACCATTAGTGGGTCATAACTACCGTGATAGCCACCTTCAAGTTTTACAACTCCGTTTTTGCCGTTGTAAGCGCGAGCGGTGCGAATTGCATACATTGTTGCTTCGGTGCCTGAATTTGCAAAACGTACTAAATCTAAGTCAAATCGCTCGCACATAATCTCAGCACCTTCGCGAGTGATTGGTGATGGCGTTACCGAGAGTGTGCCGATTTCTAGCATAATTTTGATTTCTTTAACTACTTCAGGGTTTAAATGGCCCACCAACATTGAGCCAAAGCCCATTGAGAGATCGAGTAATTCTCTGCCGTCAACGTCTTTTACCCAAGCACCCTTGGCGCTGACCACACTGATCGGAAACGGATCCCAATATTGAAAAGTTGAGGCAACTCCGAGCGGAGTTACTTGAGCGGCATTTTTGTTTTCTAGCTCACTCTCAGGGGCAAGCAGAGAGAATTTCTTTTCTTCAATTTGTAATAGTTCGGCCACACGGGTAGGTGAAAGTGGCGTTACCTTAGACGGATTTCTTCTGAATGTTTCGCGATGATTAGTTGAGGTGTTCATGGGAGTTTGGCCTGCTCGAAGACGGAAAATCCGCCCCGCTGGGTT
>CAZXCT010000045.1:0-10984 GCA_964639395.1 uncultured Bifidobacterium sp. | reverse complement strand
TTTTTTTAAGCAATAAATTACTTTTATCTTTCTTAAAAAATCTAAATCCTGAAGTACCATCAGAAAATACCAAGGTAGGGACAGTTTGGTTACCTTCGTTGGCCTTTTCAACAATCTGCACTGCAGTTGGGTCTTCTTCAATATTAATCTCAATAAATTCAACATCTGCTGACGCAAGTTGTTTTTTAAGTCTTTGGCAATAGCCACACCAAGGTGTGGTGTACATAGTTAAGTGTTCTTTACTCATAGCAATACCCTAGTGCCGCGCTTGCTATCTGACAAAATGGTGGCTGTAGCGATTAATACTTGGTATTTAATTTTCAATTGCAGTGATGATTCTTCTTGAGACGACATCGATTTCGCCCAAGCCATCTACTTGAATTACTAAATTGCGTGATTTATAAGTTTCGATTAGTGGGGCAGTTTCGGCTAAATAAACTTCAAGGCGTTTAGAAATAACTTCTTCACTGTCATCTGCTCGATTTTGCTCTTTTGCACGATTTAGTAAGCGGGCGATTAGTGTGTTTTTATCTGCGACTAACTCAATAACGCGATCAATCTTTACATTTGAAGTGCTTAAGGTTTCATCCAAAAAGGCAACTTGATCTAGTGTTCTTGGGTAGCCATCTAATAGAAAGCCGTTTTTAGTGTCCTGCCAAGTTAAACGATCTGCCACAATTCGGTTTGTCACATCATCAGGAACATATTCGCCACGATCCATATAGCTTTTTGCTTCTAAGCCGATTGGTGTTTCTTTTTTAAGATTCTCTCTAAAGATATCGCCGGTTGAAATATGCGGAATCGAGAATTTTTCTGAAATATATTTGGCTTGAGTGCCTTTACCTGCCCCGGGTGGGCCCATGATTAATAAATGCATTTTTACTACTGATTTGGATTAGTTTTTAAGAATCCTTCATAACTGCGCTGTTGTAGTTGGCTTTCAATTTGTTTTACGGTGTCTAATCCAACGCCTACCATAATTAACAAACTGGTACCGCCAAACAAGAAGCGATCGCCCACGCCTAAAAAGGCAAAGGCTATAAATGGCACAACTGCAACAACCGTTAAGTAGGTTGATCCGGCTGCCATTAAGCGACTTAAAACAAAACGAAGGTATTCAACGGTGGGCCGCCCGGCACGAATTCCAGGGATAAAGCCGCCGTACTTCTTCATGTTTTCTGCTACTTCTTCTGGGTTAAAAGTAATTGAAGCGTAAAAATAAGCAAAGAAAATAATGAATAAGGCGTAAGTCACAATATAAACCGGCTCAGTGCCGGTAGCAAAATTTACGCTTATCCATTGGGCAAATGCTGATTGGCTTTGACTTAGCTGCACTAATAAAGAGGGTAAATACAAAATTGATGAAGCGAAAATTACCGGGATGATCCCTGCCATATTTACTTTTAATGGCAAATAAGTTGACGAGCCACCAAACATTTGTCGGCCTACCATGCGCTTGGCGTACTGTACTGGGATTCTTCTTTGCGCTTGTTCTACGTAAACCACACCCATGATGATGAGGATTCCAACTGAAACAGTTGCTAAAAAGGTAAAGAGGCCATTTAGCGTCAAAATTGCTGCGAATTGGCTTGGAATAGAAGAAATAATTGAAGCAAAAATTAGTAATGACATTCCGTTACCAACACCGCGTTCAGTAATTAACTCACCAAACCACATAACTAAGGCGGTACCAGCGGTCATGGTAATGATCATGGTTAATATCACTGTGATTGACTGATTTGGAATTAACTGATTTGGGCAACCACGCAATAGTTGTCCGGGGGTGCGAGCCAAAGCCAAGATGCTGGTGGCTTGCAAAAGTCCTAAACCAATTGTGGTGTATCTGGTGTATTGAGTAATTTTTGCTTGGCCTGATTGGCCTTCTTTTTTCAACATTTCTAAGCGCGGTATAACTACTGTTAACAATTGCATAATGATGCTGGCCGTGATGTAAGGCATGATTCCGAGTGCAAAAACACTTAGTTGCAATAAGGCGCCACCAGAAAATAGATTTATCACGCCATAAAGTGAATTACCCTCAACTAGCGTCACGCACTCTTGAATGGCTTGATAATCAATGCCTGGGGTAGGGATTTGTGCGCCTAAGCGGTACAGACCAATCAAACCTAGCGTGAAAATTAATTTGCGACGTAAATCGGGCGTACGAAAGCCGTCTGTTAGCCACGCGAAATTAACTTTCATGGTTTTCTAAAATACCTTGATTGATCCACCAGCAGCAGTAATCTTGCTCGTTGCTGATTGCGAAAACTTATGAGCGGTTACCTCAACTTTTACGTTAATGTCACCAAAACCTAATATTTTCACTGGTTGGCCTTTTCTTACCAAGCCGGCTTTGATTAGATCTTGAATTGCAATCGCGCCGCCATTTGGGAACACTCTTTGAATGTCGGCCACATTGACAACTTGAAAATCAATTTTGTTCGGGCTCTTAAAGCCTTTAAGTTTAGGCAAACGCATATGCAATGGCATCTGACCACCTTCAAAAGAAGCTGGAATGTTTCTGCGAGCACCTGAACCTTTGGTTCCGCGTCCGGCAGTTTTACCTTTGCTAGCTTCACCGCGACCCTTGCGAGTTTTTGCGGTTTTGCTTCCGGGGGCGGGTCGTAAATGATGGGCTTTTACTGGCATTTACTTAACCTCTTCTATCTTTACTAAGTGAGCAACTCTGCTAACCATTCCACGAAATTCTTTTGAATCTGGTTTTACAACAGTGTCTCCGATTTTTCTCAAGCCTAAAGAGCGCAAGTTTTGTCGTTGACGTTCTGATCCACCAATGTCAGATTTCACTTGGGTTACTTTGATTTCAGCCATTTTTAGACACCTGCCTGATTCTTAAGGGCGGCTTGTGCTTTTAACATTGCGGCTGGTGCGACATCTTCTAGTGGTAAGCCGCGACGAGCTGCTACTTCTTCTGGGCGTTCTAACTTTTTCAACGCCGCAACAGTTGCATGCACAATGTTTAGTGAATTTTGTGAGCCTAAACTTTTTGTTAAGACATCATGGATTCCGGCAGCTTCTAAAACTGCACGCACTGCTCCACCAGCGATAACACCGGTACCAGCAGAAGCCGGACGTAGTAGCACCACGCCAGCCGCATCTTCACCCGTTACTGGGTGCGGGATGGTTCCACCGATGCGTGGCACGCTGAAGAATTTCTTCTTGGCTTCTTCAACTGCTTTGCTGATGGCTTGCGGTACTTCTTTTGCTTTGCCATAGCCCACACCTACGTTGCCGTTTCCGTCGCCAACTACTACTAGCGCGGTAAATGAAAATCTGCGTCCACCTTTTACTACCTTGGCTACGCGATTAACTGTTACTACGCGTTCGATGAAGTTTGACTTCTCTCTAGAATCGCGGCTTTCATTCTTATCGCGACGATCGCGACGTGATGGACGCTCTTCGTTCTCTACTCTTTGAGCCATTAGAAGATCAACCCTCCTGTACGAGCAGCTTCAGCTAAGGCCGCAACGCGTCCGTGAAACTTACGTCCTGCGCGATCAAAAACCACTTTGTCTATTCCTTTTGCTTTGGCTCGTTCTGCTAAACGCATACCCACCGCTTTGGCTTGGGCGGTCTTATCGCCTTGAGCAACTTCTTTTTCTAGCGTTGATGCGTATACCAAAGTAAGCCCTGAATTGTCGTCAATTAATTGCACAGTTAAATTGCGCAAACTACGTGAGACAACTAAACGAGGACGCTCGGCAGATCCAAAAATGTTTTTGCGCACTCTGATGTGACGGCGACGGCGTGAGGCTTCTTTTTTGCTAAGGTGCTTAGCCGGCTTTGTGAAATTACCCATTATTACTTACCAGCCTTTCCGGCCTTGCGAATAACTCGATCGCCTTCAATGCGAACACCTTTGCCTTTGTAAGGATCTTGTTTGCGAATTTTGGTTACCTTGGCGGTAACTTCGCCTACTAATTGCTTATCGATACCTTGCACATGAAACCTGGTTGGGCTCTCGACATTGAAGGTGATGCCTTCGGGTGCCGGGAACAATACTGGGTGGCTAAAGCCTAGTGAAAACTCTAAGTCTCTACCCTTTAGTGCAACGCGATAGCCCGTACCGGTGATGTAAAGAGTTTTCGAATAACCCTCACTTACCCCGACCACCATGTTGTTTACTAATGAACGAGAAAGACCATGCAATGCTTTGCTATCTCTTTCTTCATCAGGACGCTTAAGCTCGACGGTTCCATCGTCATTTTTACCAATTGAAATCTTTTCAGGCAAAGTTAATGACAATTGACCCTTTGGCCCCTTGACGTTAACTTGTGAGCCAGCGATGTTGACTTCTACTCCGCTAGGGATGCTAATTATTTTTTTACCGACGCGTGACATTTATTCGCCCCCTACCAGACATAGGCGAGAACTTCTCCGCCTACACCCTTTTTAGAAGCTTGCCGATCAGTTAGCAAACCTGACGATGTCGAAATAATTGCAATGCCGAGACCACCTAATACTTTAGGTAGGCTTTCGGTTTTTGCATAAACACGTAAACCTGGCTTTGAAACTCTGCGCAATCCGGCAATAGCTCTTTCGCGGTTTGGGCCGTATTTCAAATCTAAAACTAAACTTTGACCTACTTCGGCTGCTTCTTTCTTCCAGCCAGCGATGTAGCCTTCGCTAGTTAAAATCTCTGCAATGTTTGCCTTTATTTTGGAATAAGGCATAATCACAGCGTCGTGGTGCGCGGTGTTGGCATTGCGAATTCTCGCCAACATGTCCGCTATCGGATCTGTCATTGTCATGGCCGCTCGGCCTTTCTCGCAATGGTTTCCAGTAAAACTGGACCTTTCACGCTAGGTACTACCAACTTGATTTAGTGATGCCCGGAAGCTCACCAGCATGTGCCATTTTGCGAAAGCAAATACGACACAAATTAAATTTGCGATACACCGCACGAGCACGGCCACATGAGCCGCAACGGGTATAGCCGCGAACCGCAAACTTTGGGGTACGACTTTGTCTAACCTTTTGAGATGTTTTTGCCATTTGGCTTATGCCTCCTTGAACGGAAAGCCAAAAGCACTAAGTAGTGCTTTGCCGTCTGTGTTGTTTTTGGCAGTGGTAACGATGGTGATGTCCATTCCACGCGGACGATCAATTGAATCCTGCGGAATTTCTAAAAACACTGATTGCTCACTAAGTCCGAAGGTGTAGTTTCCGTGGCCATCAAATTGCTTTGGTGATAATCCACGAAAGTCTCTAATGCGAGGTAGCGCTACTGATAAAAGCCGGTCAAAAAACTCCCACATTCGATCCCCGCGCAAAGTTACGTGGGCACCGATTGGTTGTCCTTCACGAAGTTTGAAGTTTGCAATTGATTTGGTGGCTTTATTGATTGATGGCTTTTGACCAGCAATTAACGTCAAATCTCTAATTGCGCCTTCTAAAACTTTTGAATCTTTGGCAGCTTCGCCAACCCCCATGTTAATTACGATTTTGCTAAAGCGAGGTACCTGATTTACGTTCTCGAGGTTTAATTGTTTTTGCAAAGCAGCAACAATTTCTTGCTTATAAATCGTTTTTAATCTAGGAGTGGTAGCAGTTGCAGTTGCGTTCATTTATAGCTCCTCCCCGGTGCGTCGAGAAATTCTGACCGAACGAGCGGATGAATAAGTTGTACCATCAGCGCGACGCTTGTCTACTTTTTCTCTTTTGTAACCGACCCGAGTTGCGCGATTATCTGCTTCAACTATTGGCATCACATTGCTGGAATCGATCGGAGCCTCTACTGTCAAAATTCCACCAGACTTAGCGCCACGTTCTGCTTGCGCCACTTTGGTGTGTTTTTTAACGCGGTTTACCCCTTCGACGGTTACTAAACCTTTTTTAGGATCTACTTTCAAAACTTTGCCGGTAACGCCTTTATCTTTACCAGAAATGATTTGAACTAAATCACCTTTTTTAACATGCAACGACGCCATTACAACACCTCCGGAGCGAGAGAAATAATTTTCATAAATTTCTTATCGCGAAGTTCGCGCCCTACTGGGCCAAAAATACGAGTACCACGGGGTTCACCATCAGCTTTTAAAATAACTGCGGCGTTTTCGTCAAATCGAATATAAGAGCCATCTGGTCGACGAAGATGCTTAGTAGTGCGCACAACAACTGCCTTAACTACTTCACCTTTTTTAACGCCGCCACCAGGAATAGCATCCTTGACGGTAGCAACGATGACATCACCGATTCCGGCATATCTTCTTTGCGAACCGCCCAATACCCGGATGCAAAGTAATTCTTTTGCTCCGCTGTTATCAGCAACTCGCAAGCGGGATTCTTGTTGAATCATCTCTTTACTTCGCCTTCTCAACAATGCTTACTAAGCGCCAACGCTTAGTAGCAGAAAGTGGTCTAGTTTCAGCGATCACAACGCGATCGCCAATTCCGGCTTCATTTTGTTCATCGTGTGCTTTGAGTTTGGAACGAGTAGAAAGCACTTTGCCGTACAAGGAGTGCTTGGTGCGTTCTTCGATTTGCACCACAATGGTTTTATCCATTTTGTTGCTAACCACAACGCCTTCGCGTACCTTGCGGTAGTTACGAGTTAATTCGCTCATGCCACACCCTCTTCAACTGGAGTAATCCCTAGTTCTCGCTCGCGCAATACGGTATATATACGGGCAATTTCGCCGCGTACCGCTTTTAAGCGACCGTGTGATTCGAGTTGTCCGGTAGCAGCCTGAAAACGCAAATTGAATAACTCTTCTTTTGCTTCAAGCAACTTTGTATTCAATTCTTCGTTTGAGTAACCTCTGAATTCTGGGGCTTTCTTTATGGCCATTTTGACTACCCTTCCGTAACTTCTCGACGAACAATGCGACACTTCATTGGTAGCTTGTGCATGGCACGAGTCAACGCAGTAAGGGCAACCTTTTCGTCTGGAAAAGTAATTTCAAACATCACACGTCCTGGCTTTACGTTCGCTACCCAAAATTCTGGTGAGCCTTTACCTGAACCCATGCGAGTTTCTGCTGGTTTTTTAGTTAATGGACGATCTGGATAAATATTTATCCAAACCTTTCCACCACGCTTTAAGTGACGAGTCATCGCGATACGAGCGGCTTCAATTTGGCGGTTAGTTACATAAGCAGAAGTAACTGCCTGTAATCCATAATCACCAAAAGTTACATTGGTGCCACCTTTTGATTTTCCGGCGCGAGTTGGGTGATGTTGCTTGCGATGAGCAACGCGTTTTGGTATCAACATTTATTCGCTCACCTCTTCGCTAACGGTTTCAACTGCGGCTGCTTCAACCGGAGTTTCTGCTGGCGCTTGGGTATTGGCACTTGAATCTTCTGCGTCTGACTTTTTAGGTCTACGCGCTGGCTTAGCCTTGTTCATATTTGCTTGGGCTTCGGCACGTTCTGATGCGGCCTTAGCTTCTTTTTCGGCTTGCGTTACCGGGGCATCGCCCTTGAAAATCCAAACCTTTACCCCAATGCGGCCAAAAGTTGTGTGTGATTCGTAAAATCCGTATTCGATATTGGCGCGCAAGGTGTGCAATGGAACACGACCTTCGCGATAAAACTCGGTACGACTCATTTCAGCACCACCTAAGCGACCTGAAACTTGTACTCTGATTCCTTTAGCACCATTTTTTAGCGCTGATTGCATTCCTTTGCGCATTGCGCGACGGAACGAAACACGGCTAGCTAATTGTTCGGCGATACCTTGCGCAACTAGTTGCGCATCAATTTCAGGATTCTTAACTTCGAGAATGTTTAATTGAACTTGTTTGCCAGTCAATTTTTCTAGATCAATTCTGATTCGATCGGCTTCTTGTCCGCGACGGCCAATCACAATTCCTGGGCGTGCGGTGTGAATATCTACCCTTACTCTTTCGCGAGTACGTTCGATATCAACACGGCTGATACCGGCTCGTTGCATGCCTTTAGTTAGCAATTTACGAATTGCAATATCTTCTGCGATGTAATCTTTGTAGCGTTCGCCTGTTTTGGTTGAATCGGCAAACCATTTACTGGTGTATTCAGAGGTATATCCCAAGCGGAAGCCATGGGGATTAACTTTTTGACCCATTTATTTGTCCCCTGTCTTCTTCTTTGCGGTGGCTTTTTTAGCCGGAGCTTTTTTGGCTGGTGCTTTTTTAGCTGGTGCTTTTTTGGCAGGTGCCTTTTTAGCTACAGCTTTTTTCACCGGTGCTTTTTCAGCTGGCGCCACTTTTGGTGCGGCGGCGGCTTTTGGTGCGGCCGGTTTAGCACTTACTACTTCAACTGGTTTTGGTTTGTTACTACGACGACCCGGCTTACGACGTGGGGCAGAGCCTTGTGGTTCCAAAATTAAAGTGATGTGGCTGGTTCGCTTATTAATGCGATAGGCACGACCTTGCGCACGAGGACGGATGCGCTTCATGGTGGGGCCTTCATCAACAAATGCTTCAGCTATAAACATGGAGTTTGGATCTAAATTTAAATTATTTGATGCATTGCTCATGGCACTTTGTAACAATTTGCCAACCGGTTCGCTGGCACCTTGTTCGGCGTAACGCAAAACTGCTTGCGCCTCGGGTGCTGACATGCCACGAATCATGTTGACTACGCGGCGTGCCTTCATGGGCGTAACGCGCACGAATCGCGCTGATGCCCTGGCTTCCATGTTTGTCCTCGTTCCTTTTCTCAGTTACTTCTTAACGACTTTTTGATCTGACTTGACGTGACCTTTGAAGGTACGCGTCGGGGCAAATTCGCCCAACTTATGTCCAATCATGTTTTCAGTGATAAATACCGGGATGTGCTTGCGTCCGTCATGAACTGCAATGGTGTGACCGATCATGTCTGGGGTAATCATGGAACGGCGAGACCAAGTCTTGATCACATTTTTAGAATTCTTTTCGTTTTGATCAGTCACTTTTTTAGCTAAGTGATGATCCACGAAAGGACCTTTTTTCAAACTACGTGGCATGACTTTTGGCTCCCCTATCGATTCTTATTCTTCGGACGGCGACGCACGATGAACTTTGAGCTCGCTTTATTGCGATTGCGGGTACGGCCTTCAGGCTTACCGCTTGGATTTACTGGATGACGACCACCAGAAGTTCTACCTTCTCCACCACCGTGGGGGTGATCGACTGGGTTCATAACAACACCGCGAACGGTTGGGCGCTTGCCCTTCCAGCGCATGCGGCCAGCTTTACCCCAATTGATATTGGACTGTTCAGCGTTTCCAACTTCACCAACAGTGGCGCGTGAGCGCACATCTATGTTTCTTATTTCGCCCGATGGCAATCTAAGTTGCGCAAAAGCACCCTCTTTAGCGACTAATTGAATAGAAACTCCAGCTGAGCGAGCAATTTTGGCTCCACCGCCTGGCTTAATTTCAACTGCGTGCACAACGGTACCAACCGGAATATTTCTTAGAGGCAAATTATTTCCAGGTTTAATATCGGCGGCTGGGCCAGTTTCAATTTTGTCACCTTGCTTAAGTTTTGCTGGTGCCAAGATGTAACGCTTTTCGCCATCGGCAAAATGTAAAAGCGCGATGCGTGAAGTTCTATTTGGGTCGTACTCGATGTGCGCCACTGTTGCCGGCACTCCATCTTTATCCGCCCGCTTGAAATCAATAATTCGATAAGCCCGCTTGTGTCCGCCACCTTGATGACGAGTTGTGATGCGACCTTGGTTGTTACGTCCACCTTTGTTCTTTACCGGTAACAATAAAGATTTTTCAGGGGTATCGCGGGTAATTTCAGCAAAGTCGGCAACGCTTGAGCCACGACGACCAGGAGTTGTTGGTTTAAATTTACGAATAGCCATCAATGCCCCTTATGCGCTCGGCGCGGTGAAGATGTCGATGCGGTCGCCCTGCGCCAGGCTTACGATCGCCCGCTTGGTATCCGGACGTGAGCCGGCCCCATAGCGAGTGCGGTATTTTTTACCAATTCGATTTGAAGTATTAACGTTAAGAACTTTAACTTTGAAAAGTCCTTCAATCGCTATTTTAATTTCACTCTTATTAGCATCTTTACGTACTAAAAAGGTATATTTGTTTTCATCTAGCAAGCTGTAGCTCTTTTCAGAAACTACCGGTGCGATCAAAACTTCACGCGCGTTTACCTCAGACATTAGGCGCTCACCTCTTTGTTGTTAAGTTTCAAAAAACCATCAAATGCTGCTTCTGAAAAAACAATGTCATCAGCAACGATTACGTCATAGGTATTAACTTGGTCAAAAGCAATAGTGTGAACACCCGGTACGTTGCGTAACGAAAACCAAGCGGCTGGGTCTTGACGGGTAAGTACTACTAATACTTTTTGCCCTTTGACAACATTTGCCAAAGTAGCCAAAGCCGCCTTAGTTGATGGCTTTTCGCCGGCAACGATTTGTGTGACGACATGAATTCGATTGTCTTTTGCTCTATCACTAAGGGCAGAGCGCAAAGCGGCTGATTTCATTTTCTTAGGAGTGCGCTCGTCGTAATCGCGGGTGCGTGGTCCGTGTGAAACACCACCACCAGCAAACTGTGGTGAACGAATCGAGCCTTGGCGGGCGCGACCGGTTCCTTTTTGTTTGTAAGGCTTTCTACCGCCACCAGAAACTTCGGCGCGAGTTTTTGTGTGAGCGTTTCCACTGCGAGCAGCCGCTAATTGTGCAGTTACTACTTGGTGCATTAATGGAATGTTCACTTGCACTTCAAATATTTCGCTAGGTAAATCTACACTTTTTGTGGTTTTACCGTTTGCATCTTTAATTTCTAATGAAGCCATTTATACGTTCACCACCGATTTTGCTGCAGAGCGAATCAAGACCAAAGCACCTTGTGGGCCTGGTACAGATCCTCTAATCAAAATTAATCCGTTTGCGCCATCTACACTTTGTACTTTTAAGTTTTGGGTAGTGATGCGATCTGTTCCCATTCGCCCAGCCATCTTCAAACCTTTAAATACTCGACCTGGGGTTGCACAAGCGCCAATTGAGCCCGGGCTACGGTGTTTACGCTT
>CAZXCT010000044.1:0-11064 GCA_964639395.1 uncultured Bifidobacterium sp. | reverse complement strand
ACAAAATGAAAGTAGCTCACGTACCTGAAGATCGAGAGCGAGATGGCTTAGTTGCTTCTTATTCAATTGCAGACAATTTGGTTTTAAATCGTTTTGATGAGCCAGAATTTTCAAAACGAGGGGTAAGACAAGTTGGCCCGATAAAAGAATTAGCCAATTTACTTGTTGACAAATTTGACGTAAAAACACCTTCGATCGAAACGAACGCTGGCTCACTTTCTGGTGGAAACAAGCAAAAGTTAGTTATTGCCCGCGAATTAGCTTGGGAGCCAAAATTATTGATTGCCGCTCAACCGACTCGGGGAGTCGATGTTGGTTCAATTGAATTTATTCATAATCAAATCGTGCAAGCTCGCGATAATGGTGCAGCAGTGTTACTAGTTTCTGCTGAATTAGATGAAGTTTTAGGTTTGGCTGATCGGGTGGCAGTGATTTATGGTGGCAAAATTGTTGCCGAACTTTCTGAATCTGAAGCCGAGCGAAATAAAGTTGGGCGCTTAATGGCCGGAGGCGATGTGAATTGAATAAATATGCAAATTTCTCATGCAAAGATCTAGAACAAGAAGAAACTGCACTAGCTTTTGAGAGTTTTTCACATGAAACTGCCCTGGAATTAGGTCAATTTGCCCTTTCCATAATCAAGGATGCCCCAATTGCTATGGAAGTTAGAAAAGGCAATCATTTAGTTTTTAAAGCAAGTATGAAGGGCACTTCGCAAGATAATGACTGGTGGTTGAATCGTAAATTCAAAGCCGCTGATCGTTTTGGACACTCCAGCTTGTGGGTAAAAAGAAAGTTCATAGAAATGGGACAAGACTTTGAAATTGATTCTGGTTTGGATCAAGACCTTTACGCCGCACATGGCGGGGTGGTGCCAATCATTGTTGCCGGCACTGGAATGGTTGGAGGCATAGGTATTTCAGGCCTACCAGACTGGCAAGATCACACTTATGGCGTAGAGATTCTGCAAAAATATTTGCAGAAGTAAAAGAGGAAAGAATTTGAGTAAAGAATTAACTTTAGAAGTTATTAAGTCATTACCTAAAGTGGTTTTGCACGATCATTTAGATGGTGGGGTGCGTCCGAGCACAATTGCAGAGTTAGCCCAAGAAAACGGATATAAAAATTTACCAACTACCGATCCAGCAGAATTGGCTAAGTGGTTTAGAACGGCTTGTGATTCTGGCTCGCTCGAAAAGTATTTAGAAGCATTTGTCCACACGGTTGGTGTGATGCAAACTAAGTCAGCAATTGAAAGAGTTTCATTTGAAGCAGTTGAAGACTTAGCAAATGATGGTGTGGTTTACGCCGAAATTCGTATGGCGCCAGAGCTTTTGCAAGAGCGTGGCCTTTCTTTAGATGAAATTGTTGAACAAATGCTTTTAGGTTTTAAACGCGGCGAAGCAGAAATGGCAAAAGCTAAAAAGCCAATCAAGGTTGGATTGCTATTAACAGCCATGCGTACCGCAGCGCGCAGCAGTGAAATTGCCCAATTAGCGATTAAGTGGCGCGAGCGGGGAGTAGTTGGCTTTGATATTGCAGGTAAAGAGGCAGGGTATCCACCAACTCGACATCTTGATGCGTTTGACGCAATCAGACAAGCAAACTTTCATATGACAATCCACGCTGGTGAAGCATTTGGCTTACCTTCAATTTGGGAAGCAGTTCAAATCTGCGGCACAGATCGTTTAGGGCATGGTGTGAGAGTAGTTGATGACATTACATTTGATGCACAAAACCAACCAGTGTTAGGTGCAATGGCGGCTTACGTACGTGACCGTCGGGTGCCATTAGAAATGTGTCCCTCATCGAATGTTCAAACTGGAGCCGCAAAAAATATTAAAGAGCACCCAATTACGCTTTTAAAGAATTTACAATTTCGGGTAACAGTAAATACTGACAATCGCTTGATGAGCGATACTTTCATGAGTAAAGAGATGTATCTATTAGTACATGAAGCCGGGTTTAGTTTGAAAGACTTGCAGTGGCTTAGCGTGAACGCAATGAAAAGTGCTTTTATTCCATTTGATGAACGACTAGCGATTATCAACAAAATTATTAAGCCACAATACGCCCAAATAGCAAAAGCGCTCGGGATAAATCTCTAAAAACCGCGAGGATGCCAAACGGTTTTAATCTCAAGCCAAGTCTTCATACGCTCCATTGCGTCAATTGATTTACCAGTTGGTCGCAAAACACGCTTAAGGTTAGTTGCCGCGGCCTTCTCGAGCTCGAGTGCAAGTTTTTTATCTATGACTCCACTTAAGTCAATTGCATTTACATCTAAGTGAGACGCTAACCACGGCGCGATTTCTGCACTATCGCCGGTGAGAATATTTACCACTCCTGCTGGTACATCACTAGTGGCGAGACATTCGGCTAAAGATACTGCTAGTAACGAGGATTTTTTATCAGGTAAAACTAGGCAGCTATTGCCAGAAACAATAATTGAAGCAATTGCCTCTACCATTTCAAAAAGCCCCGCCGGCGCAATAGTGACAATGACTCCGGTTGGTTCAGGAATAGAGAAGTTAAAGAAGTTTCCTGCTACTGGATTGGCAGAACCGTAGCTCATTGCTAACTTGTCGCTCCAACCGGCATACCAAATCCACCGATCAATACTTTTTGTTATTTCTTTTTCTGCCTCTTTTTTAGAAGCCCCTAACAAGATCATTTCATCAACAAATTGACTCTTACGCCCTTGCATAATTTCAGCAACTCGATAGAGCACCTGACCGCGATTGTAAGCGGTGGCACTTGACCACTTTTCAAAACCACTGCGTGCTGCCAAAACTGCTTCACGCGCATCTTTCCGAGAAGCCATTGCAATGTTTGCAATAAATCCACCCTTAGAGTTTTTTAACTCAAAAGTTCTTCCAGATTCGCTTCGCGGAAACTGACCGCCAATAAATAACTTATGGGTGCGGGGTACGGTTAATTCATTCACTTTGAATCACCACTTTTTAAGTAACTCAATAAACCAGCACGTCCACCCTCGCGGCCGTAACCTGATTCTTTATAGCCACCAAATGGGCTAGTGGCGTCAAACTTATTAAAAGTATTAGCCCAAATCACACCAGCTCTTAAACTATTTGCAACTTCCAGAATTCTTGAACCCTTTTCAGTCCAAATCCCGGCGCTTAGGCCGAATGGGGTGTTGTTGGCTTTTTCAATCGCTTCTTGCGGCGTTCTAAAAGTTAACACACTCAAAACTGGCCCAAAGATTTCTTCGCGGGCAATTCGATGTGCCTGGGTGACGTTGGTAAACACAGTTGGCGCAAACCAAAATCCCTTTTGTGGCAATTCGCATTTCATTGTCCAGCGATCAGCACCCTCTTGTTCACCAGAATCCGTTAGTTCTTTAATTTTCTCTAATTGCGCACGTGAATTTATTGCGCCCACATCGGTGTTTTTATCAAGTGGGTCACCAATTCTTAATGTTTGTACTCTTTCATAGAGTAAATCTAATAACTCATCTTTAATTGATTCTTGTACTAATAATCGTGAGCCGGCACAACAAACGTGGCCTTGATTGAAGAAAATCCCGTTTACGATTCCTTCGACTGCCTGATCTAGTGCCGCATCGTCAAAAACAATATTTGCCGCTTTGCCACCTAGCTCTAAAGTTACTTTCTTTTTTGTCCCGGCAACACTTTGGGCAATTAACCGGCCTACTTCAGTTGAGCCAGTAAAGGCAACTTTGTCAATTTGCGGGTGGTTAACTAATGCCGCACCAGTAGCGCCTGCACCCGTGATGATGTTTACAACGCCGGCTGGCAATTCGGCTTGTTGGCAAACTTCGGCAAATAACAGTGCAGTTAACGGAGTTGATTCAGCAGGTTTCAAAACAACAGTGTTTCCGGCGGCAAGCGCGGGGGCGATCTTCCAAGCCAGCATCAGCATCGGAAAATTCCACGGAATGATTTGCCCGGCTACACCTAAACTTTGTACCTTGCCGGTTGTGGCGTATTGCAGTTTGTCTGCCCACCCGGCGTAATGAAAGAAGTGTGCGGCCACCAGCGGCATATCAACATCACGGCTTTCGCGAATGGGTTTACCGTTGTTAATTGATTCTAAAACTGCGAATTCCCGCGAACGCTCTTGCAAAATGCGAGCGATTCTAAATAAATATTTACCGCGAACGCTTCCGTCTAGCTTTGACCATTTGACATAAGCGGCACGAGCGGCCTTAACGGCACTATCAACATCTTTTTTACCGGCGTCAACTATTTCGCTAAGCACTTCTTCTGTTGCTGGGTTGATAGTTTTATAGCGGGAGCCATCTTTACTTGAGACAAACTTTCCGTTAATAAATAACCCATAAGAATTTTTAATATCTACAATTTTGGTGGATTCGGGGGCGGGGGAGTATTCAAAAACCATGATTAATCAAGGCTCACATAGTCAGGGCCCCAATACTGGCCAGTTTTCATTCGGTGCCTTTGCATTAAGAGGTCATTTAATAAAGATGAGGCACCTAATCTAAACAATTCATTATTGAGCCAGCCATCGCCTAGCGTCTCTTTTACCAAAACCAAATATTTCATAGCATCTTTTGTGGTCTTGATGCCACCGGCTGGCTTCATGCCGATCTTCTTTAGCGTCGCTTTATGAAAGTCTTTAATTGCTAGCAACATCACTAGTGTCACCGGCAGAGTTGCGGCGGGTGAAACCTTGCCGGTAGAAGTTTTAATAAAATCCGCCCCTGCCAACATCGCCAACCATGAGGCACGCTTTACATTGTCGTAGGTTTTTAATTCACCAGTTTCTAAAATTACTTTTAAGTGCGCATTTTGGCAGGCAGTCTTTACTCTTTGAATATCTTCAAATACATCTAAATATCTACCCTCTAAAAAAGCGCCTCGGTCAATCACCATGTCAATTTCATCAGCGCCATTTGCTACCGCTTCGCGAACATCTTGCACTCTTACTTCTTTGCTAGCCCGCCCAGACGGGAACGCAGTAGCAACTGCTGCAACCTTTACCGCACTTTGTGCTAATTCAATTTTTGCAATTGGTACTAAATCGCCATAAACACAAACTGCTGCAGCGGCAGGCACTGTGATATCAAGCGCATCGGGCCTTCGGGCTTTAGCGCAAAGTGTTTTCACTTTGCCGCGTGTGTCCATACCTTCTAAGGTTGTTAAATCAATCATGCTGATTGCTAAATCGATGCCTTCAATTTTGGTAGCGTTTTTTATAGAGCGGGTAGCCAACATGCCAGCACGCTCATCAGCGCCTACTTTATCTACTTGCGCTAAGCCATGAAGAAATTTTTTTAGCGCGCTATCACTAGTAGTTGCCTCATGTAAAAAGTCGGGCAGGGTAAATGAGTCATCCGTAAGCACCACCAAAGACTACTCTGCTTCTTACGCTAAGTACCCTTGCATGGCATTGGCCAAATTAGTTAAGCGTTTTTCAACTGTTGGGCGATTTTTATTATCGCCTGATACCTCTAAATAACATTTGATTTTTGGTTCGGTTCCGCTGGGCCTAATGATTACTCGCGCCTGATTGAGCTGTAGATATATACCCGAAGCGCCAGCTAAGCCTTCAAATCCGTTAGACATGTCATACACCGCAGTGACATTCTCATCAGCTATTTGCTTTGGTGGATCAGCAATAATTTTTCTGAGTTTTTCTTTTGCAGTATTTACATCACGCAATCGCACACTCACTTGTTTAGTTAAATGTAAGCCAAATTCTTCATATATCTCATCAAGGATTGTAAAAAGTGATTTGTTTTGACGCTTTGCCCAATCCATCAATTGAATTACTAATAAAGCCGCACTGATGCCATCTTTATCGCGTACTGCGGTGGGGTCAACGCAGTAGCCAATCGCTTCTTCATATCCAAAAACTAAATTCTCGATGTGTCCAGCCCACTTCATCCCGGTTAGCGTGGTTTGCCCATTAAAGCCAAGTTGTTTTGCCATTTTTGGCACTAATCCACTTGAAACAATCGTTGCTGAAAATACTGAATTTTTTTCGGTATTAGTTTTTTGCATAATCCACCAAGCTAATAAAATCCCGAGTTCATCACCTGAGAGCAATTGCCAGTCATTTTTATTTTTAATTCCAACTGCGCAGCGATCTGCGTCAGGATCATGGGCAATTGCGAGCTCTGCCTCGACATTTTGGGCTAGTGCCATTAGTAAATCAGTGGCACCAGGCTCTTCAGGATTAGGAAACTCCACCGTCTTAAAAGTTGGATCTGGGTCAGATTGTTCATTTACAATAAACACATTTGTTAAATTTAAGTTTTTTACAGCACTCATAAATAAATCTCGCCCCACACCATGCATCGGGGTATAGGCAATCTTCATCGCGGTATGTTCAATTTCAGGTACTAATTTTTTAAGTTGAGCTAAATACTCAACTTGCGTATCAATTTGCTGCCAATTTTGCTTGGGGTCAATCGAAATTACGTCTGGTTGGTTTTTAATGTGAAATAAAATTTCTTTATCAACTGGTGAGATGATTCCGGCACCGAAATGATCATAAACTTTGTACCCATTATCACGCGGTGGGTTATGAGATGCCGTTATCATCACACCGGCATCAGCCGATAAGTGTTTGACACTGAATGCCAAAAGTGGGGTGGGGGTTTTGCTGGGTAACTGCAGCACCCTAAGCCCTTTTGTACTTGCTACGGCGCATACTTCATTCGCAAATTCTTCACTCATAAATCTTGCGTCATTAGCAACGATTAAAACTGGCGGTAGGGATGAATTTTTTTCTAATAAATAATCGCAAAGCCCAGCGGTGGCCCGACGTACCACTGCGCGGTTCATTCTTGATTCACCGGCTCCAATCTCAGCGCGTAAGCCAGCGGTGCCAAATTCTAAAAAACCACTAAATCTACTTTCTAAATCACTAAGGGCAGCTTTTTCAGTTTGTGCGCTAGCGATTAATTCTTTTAGTTCTTTTTGAGTTTTTGGGTCAGGGTCATTTTGTAGCCAATTATTCGCCTTATCAAAAAGGTAAAACATTTACATCTTTTCTATTACTTGGCGCAGTAGATTGCCCATGGCGCCGGCCGAAGCCTTTGCAGCGGCCAACACCTCTTCATGATTAAGCGGGGAGTTCATTAATCCGGCTCCGGGATTTGTTACTAGTGAGATACCTAATACTTCACAATTAGCTTCTTTAGCAGCAATCGCTTCAAGTGCTGTACTCATACCAACTAAGTCGCCACCAATTCGAATTGCCATTTGCACTTCGGCGGGGGTTTCATATTGCGGCCCATGAAACTGCACATAAACACCTTCAACTAAATTTGAATCAATATTTTTTGCTAATTCACGCAAACGTTTTGAATAAACATTTGATAAGTCAATAAACTTTGCCCCTATCAATGGGGTAGCGCCAGTTAGATTGATGTGATCAGAGATTAATACTGCGGTTCCAGCCT
This sequence comes from uncultured Bifidobacterium sp., assembly GCA_964639395.1. GTDB lineage: Bacteria > Actinomycetota > Actinomycetes > S36-B12 > UBA5976 > ATZT02. The sequence continues at coordinate 3,650 of CAZXCT010000044.1, read as the reverse complement.
TCCAATCCATTTGTAAACCACCTGCGGCATTAGTCAAAATAATTGTTTTAACAATTAGTCAAAATAATTGTTTTAACTCCACTTGCGGCGGCAGCTCTAACTGCATGTACTACCGCAGCCACTCCTTTATTTTCGTAATAATGGGTGCGTCCTATTTGAAGCAAAACGTTTTTACCCGCGATTTCGCAACTTCTAATTAATCCAGCATGACCCGCAACTGCGGGTGGGGTAAATCCAGTTAAATCTGAAACCGAAATATCAATACCGACTGGGGCAATCGCCTCTACCGCTGGCGTCCAACCAGATCCAAGCACTACTAAAACATCGTGGCGGGATTTTCCTGATTTGATTGCTAAATCATCCGCCGCTAATTTGGCTAATTGATATGGATCTTTTTCAGTCATAAGTTATAGATTATCGCCTAATTTAAAAAGCGAGCCGGCAGATGCCGGCCCGCTTTTTTAGGGGGAACTTCTGAAGAGTTAGCGGGCGACCGCTATCCCAACAGCAACTTGATTGGCTCCTGAGCGAAGTAAATCAAGAAGGCTACTGACACGCCCCACATCAAGGGGTGTAATTGCTTGGCTCTACCAGTTGCAACTTTTAATACGGTGTAGGTAATAAAACCGGCACCGATTCCAACTGCAATTGAATAGGTAAATGGCATCAAGATGATTGTTAAAAATGCTGGTAAGGCAATTGTGATATCGCCCCAATCAATATCTTTAATTTGTGTCATCATCAAAAATCCAACCAACAACAAAGCCGGGGTAGCGGCTTCGTAAGGCACAATCGCGACGATGGGCGATAAAAATGTTGAAAGCAAAAATGCGATTCCGGTTACGATACTTGCTAAACCAGTTCGCGCACCCTCACCTACACCAGAAGCTGATTCAATGTAAGAGGTGTTTGAAGAAACCGCTCCTACACCGCCAGCTACTGCTGCTAAAGAATCCACTAACAAAATTTTGTCAGCATTTGTTGGATTACCTTCAGCGTCATTTAAGCCCGCTTCGGCACCAATGGCAGTCATCGTGCCCATGGTGTCAAAAAAGTCAGTGATTAAAAGCGTGAACACTAACAAGATTGCGGTTAATGCCCCTGCTGTTACAAATCCACCGAAAATATCAAACTGTCCAAGCAAACTAAAGTTTGGAAGTTTAGCGATTTGATCGGGGAGTTGAGGAATATTTAGATTCCATCCACGTGAGTTGTAGCCATCAGCAGTAAAGCTAGGGCCAATTTTGAATGCGGCTTCAACGATAACTGCTAATACCGTTGCAGTTAATACACCGATCAATATTGCGCCTTTTACTTTTCTTGCATACAAAAATGCAATTAGTAGCAAGCCAACTACGAACACCACAACTGGCCAGCCAACTAAGGTTCCACCAGAACCTAACTCAACTGGCACTGGGCCATTTTCAGTTCGGCGCACAAAACCTGAGTCAACTAATCCGATCAAAGCAATAAATAAACCAATACCTACGCTGATCGCAATCTTGAGTTGCTTTGGTACTGCTCTAAATACGGCAACTCTAAAGCCCGTCAAAACTAGAACGGTGATTATTAATCCTTCTAAAACAATCAGACCCATAACTTCTTGCCAGGTCATGTAGTTTGCTGCGATACGCGCAACAAACGCATTGATACCAAGGCCAGTTGCTAGCGCGAGCGGAAAGTTTGCAATTGCACCCATCGCAATTGTTAAAACACCAGCGACCAATGCGGTAGTGGCGGCAATAATAGGAAGGTTAGAACCGTCACCCGGCCCACCACCTAAAAAGTTTCCGTCGATATCTGGGGTGAAGCCAAGAATTAGCGGATTTAAAACGATGATGTAAGACATCGTTAAAAATGTAACTAGACCTCCGCGAACCTCTTGTGAGATTGAGCTATTTCTGCTGCTAATTCGAAAGTACTTATCTAAATTAATCAAGGTTTGCCCCTCCATAGGCACTCTTATTTAAGAGTTGAGAGAAAGGTTCCATAAAAAGTAATAAATGAACAGCACAACACACTGTTTTAAAAAAGATTTATTTAGAGGTAACTAACGCTTCCAAATTCTGTTATTGGTGTTTCTTGTGTTACCGATGTTAAAATCGAACCACCTTCTGCTAGTCCAATAAAACGAATTTCACGCGATTGATATTGCTTGATCCATTCGGGGGACACACCATGAAAGTGAGGCAGAACGATTGATTCATTTAGCAGGTTTAACCCTGCACCTAAATCTTCACCACCTGGCATCACCACTCGCTTACTCATTAGCATCGCCCCAGCACTTGAGCCCATCAGTACTGCATTGTTTTTTACTGCCGTCAAGAGCGCTTCACCAACTAATGTCCCGATAAAACTATCCACCAGCCGGGCGGGGGTTCCACCTGCTAAATAAATTGCACTCGCTTGAGAGATTTCTTCAGCATTGGGCAGCAGGTTCGCATCTTTCTTATCTAATACCCCACTCATCGTGGTGCTAACACCAAGATTTTCAAAATACTTTTTTGCAGTTTGATAAGCCAATTCTTGTGTGGGGTAGGGGGCGGTCACTACCACTAAAAGTTGTTGTGGATTTTTAGCATTTGCCAAGGCCGCTAAATCAGCACTTTGATAAATTTGCGAAAACTCCCCACCACCAGAAGCCAAAATTGTTTGGTTCAAGATTTGTTCAAGCGCCTTTCTCTAATTACTGCTCTGATGCCGGCAAAGATTGAAAGAATAATAAATACCGACGCAATTACATAAACGGTTCTTTCAACTATTGGGATCGTCGTTGCAAAATATCCACTAATCGTCAAGCCCACACCCCAAAGCATTGCCCCAACAAAGTTGCTAGATAAAAACTTGTAGTAATTCATCTTTCCGACCCCAGCAATCACTGGCACCATCGCTCTTGCCCAAGTAATAAAGCGAGCAATCACTACCGCCCACCAACCCCAGGCGGTATAAAACTTTTCTGTGCGCCTAACAATATTTGCCATCCGCGGGCCGGTACGTTTATCTAAATAGGGCCTTCCGTAAACGCGTCCCAAAACAAAAGCAACTTGATCACCAAAAAAAGCAGCCACCCCAACCCCAACCGCCAAGATTGCAATATTCATATTGTCAAAAAGCGAGCTGACCACACCGGCACCAAAGACCAAAGAGCTACCGGTAATAAAAGGAATAAATAACCCTAATAAAAATGCAGTGCCACTAAACACCAACGCCCAAACAGCCAAATAGAACAAAAAGGGCCCTAAAGTCGTAAACCAATTGGTCAACTCTTCTTCTAGCACGGCTTTAGGCAAAAAAATCAAATTCATCACTCATTAACTCTATCTATAGGGGGTAAACTCGACACTATGAGAAAACGCACAAAAAGCCTGCTCGCCATCGTCACACTAATTTTTTCGTCACTAGCCATGACAACACCAGCCAATGCGGCTGATTTATCAGCAAGTCAAAAAGCAACGGTCACCGCTGTTTTTAAAGCCCTTGCCTCTAGCAATCCCAACTCCATAAATAGGGCAAAGCGCTTCCTTGTTAAAGACTCACCTGCTTATTTGGCAGTAGAAATGGTACAAAATTATTACAGCACTGAGCGCTACTTTCGATCAGTTACAAGTAATACCGCTTTGCCTTTAGGTGGCTCGGTTGCAAATGCTGCT
>CAZXCT010000043.1:0-11104 GCA_964639395.1 uncultured Bifidobacterium sp. | reverse complement strand
CTTGCTTGGTCGTATGCCTTCAGCTGTGGGTTACCAACCAACTTTGGCTGACGAAATGGGTCAATTACAAGAACGTATTACTTCAACTCGCGGTAACTCAATTACTTCGATGCAAGCAATTTATGTTCCCGCAGATGACATCACTGACCCAGCCCCTCACACCACGTTCGCTCACTTAGATGCAACCACTGTGTTGAGCCGTCCGATTTCAGAGTTAGGTATCTACCCTGCGGTAGATCCACTGGATTCAACTAGCCGTATTTTGGCACCGCAATACATTGGTGAAGAGCACTACGCAGTTGCGCAAAGAGTAAAAGAAATCTTGCAGCGCTATAAAGATTTGCAAGACATCATCGCCATTTTGGGTATTGACGAATTAAGCGAAGAAGACAAAGTACTAGTAGGTCGCGCTCGCCGTATTCAAAGATTCTTAAGCCAGAATATGTTCGTAGCTGAAGCCTTCACCGGCCAGCCAGGTTCATTCGTAACTTTAGATGAAACTATTGCTTCATTTAGAGCACTAACTAATGGCGATTACGATCACCTTCCTGAGCAAGCATTTTTCATGGCTGGTGGAATTGCTGATGTTGAAGCAAACGCTAAGAAGTTAGCCCAATAGGTAAAGAGATAAACCCAATGCCGCTAAAAGTAGAGCTTGTCGCAACCGACCGCAAAGTTTGGGTTGGCGATGCGTCAATGGTTGTAATGAGAACAAAGACCGGTGAGATCGGTATCTTGCCTGGCCACTCACCACTCTTAGCGGCATTAAGCGATGGGGCAGTCATCATCAAATCTGAAACCGATGGTGAATTCAAAGCCGCGGTTCATGGTGGATTTGCCATCGTTGACCACGACAACGTAATCCTTTTAACCGATTCAGCCGAACTTGCTTCAGAAATTGATCGCGCAAGAGCCGAAAAAACTCTGCAACAAGCCCAAGCTAACAACGATGAAAAAGCCATCAAAAGAGCCGAAACTCGACTTTCAGTTTTAAGTTAATCAATCTTTTTAATATTGGCGCCAAGGCTTTGTAGATTTTTTACGAAGTGAGCATAGCCTCGTTCAATGTGGTGAATTTCGTTAACAATTGTTTCACCCTCTGCTACTAATCCAGCCAAAACTAAAGAAGCACCAGCTCTAACATCGGTTGCTTCAACTGGTGCGCCAGAAAGATTTGGTTTACCGCGAACTAAGCAATGGTGTCCATTGATTCTTACATCCGCCCCTAGTCGCGCTAATTCATTTACAAATCTAAATCTCGCTTCAAAAAGATTTTCAGTAACCATTGCGGTTCCGTCAGCAATAGCATTAATCGCGATTAGTTGTGGTTGCATATCCGTAGCAAATCCGGGGTAGGGGAGTGTGACGATATCTACCGCGACGGGTCTTTGCTTCATAGTGACATGAAGTCCGTCTGGGAGTTGTTTAATTTGAGCCCCAGTGGCTTCTAGTTTTGAAATAACTAATTCTAAGTGATGAGATTTGGCATTTTTAATAAAAATGTCGCCTTGAGTTATTACCGCCGCTGCAGCCCAGGTGCCAGCGACGATTCGATCTGTTACTACCTCGTGTTTAGTTGGGTGTAATTCACCTACACCTGTTATTTCTAAAGTTGAGGTGCCGATTCCATTTATTTTGGCGCCCATTTTGTTTAACATTTCACACAAGTCAACTATTTCGGGCTCACGCGCCACGTTATCGACAGTGGTTGTACCTTTTGCAAGTACTGCTGCCATCACAACATTTTCAGTTGCACCAACACTAGGAAAGTCCAATGAGATTTGCTCTGCCTTTAAGCCGTTGGGTGCTTTCACTATGAGATATCCGTGTTCATTAGTAACTTCGCAACCGAGCTTTTCTAAACCAGAAAGGTGAATATCTAAACCGCGCGAACCAATCGCGTCCCCACCAGGCAATGCGATATCTGCCTCGTGACACCTGGCAACCAAAGGGCCTAGCACTGCAATAGAAGCACGCATTTGGCGAACTAAATCATAATCTGCTTTATGGCCGATCTTTTTTGGTACAGCGATTGTTAAGGTTTCGAGAAGTTTGTCATGGGTAACCTCGCACCCCAATCTTTCTAACAATTGGACCATGATGTCGACATCTAGAATTTCAGGCACATTCGTGAGCTCTGTTGTGCCTTCAGCCAATAGGCTTGCCGCCATTAGTTTTAAAACGCTGTTTTTCGCGCCTTTAACTTCAACCTCGCCAACCAGCGGGCCGGATTGAACAACTTGGTATGCCGACATAGGCTCAAGGGTACTCGTTTAGCAGGAAACTATTCCACTTTGCACGTAGGCTAGGAAAATGGTCAATTTAACAAAGATATATACCCGAACCGGTGATGATGGAACTACTGCTTTGGGGGATATGTCTCGCGCACTCAAAACTGACCTGCGGCTAGAGGCGTATGCAGATGTTGATGAGGCAAATAGCGCGATTGGCGTAGCGATTGCGATGGGCAATTTAGATCAGGATGTTAAAGATTTACTAATTAGAGTGCAAAATGATTTATTTGACGTGGGTGCAGATTTAGCAACTCCAGTTACTGAGACACCAGATTATCCACAGTTACGTGTGCAAGATAAATATATAAAATATCTTGAAGAAAAGTGCGACCACTACAACTCAACGCTTGAACCACTTCGTTCTTTTATTTTGCCTGGCGGTACTGCAGGTGCTGCGCTGTTACATGTTGCCAGAACTATCGTGCGAAGAGCCGAAAGATCAACTTGGACAGCATTTACTGAACACAAAATTGTTATGACAGAAATTCCGGCGAGATATCTAAACCGTTTATCTGATTTGTTATTTATTTTGGCAAGATACGCCAATCGTGAAATCGGCGATGTGTTATGGGTGCCAGGTAAAAATCGTTAATTTATAGCCAGGATTTGCCTGGCAATTTTTTCGTCTTTTGGCCACACTAAAATTCTTGGCCCATCGATTGTAAAAGTTAAAGTTGCCTTTATTGAGGCTTGTTGCAATTTTCTCTTTAATATCTCACCCTCAGCGTAATTATTAGGATACGCAATCGGAACTAAGATTCCGTAATCTGATGGATCAGAAGGCTTGACCGGACGTTGAATTAACGAAACCTTTTTATTGCTGTATGCCCAGCGCAAAATTAATATCATCACGCCAAGTCCCAAAAAAGCCACTAGTGGGCCAAAAAGAAATGACAAGCTTCCCCATGAGTTCATAGCCACCACCTAAAATAGAGACACTATGCCAAGACGCAATCGTCCTCCTAAAAAAAACAATCAGCAAGCCGAAGAAACAAGGCTTGATTCTAGGGTTTTTGGCATTGAAATTGCTGAGCAATGGTCCGATGGCAATTGGATCGTTCGAAGAATTTCAGGCAGCGCCGCCACTAAAGATTACCGCTGCCCGGGCTGTGACCATGAAATTAAGCCAGCCACCCCGCACACCTTAAGTTACTTAGAAAGATATCTAGACGAGCGCCGCCATTGGCATACTGCTTGTTGGGAACGCGATCGTAAATTACATTCAAAGTTAGAGGATTAGTTGCCTGAGATTGTCGCTAATTCCGTTTTACCAAGTATTAAAGAACTCTTTTCTGTTATAACAGAAGACGGCGAAAGTTTAGTTGCTGAGATTGCCTGGCCCGAAGAAAAAAATCCAAAAGCAACTTTGGTTTTAGTGCATCCATTACCAACACATGGCGGCTCTTCAGATAGTCATATTTATCGAAAAATGGCTTGGCGGTTGCCGGCATTGGCAGATTTAGCAGTAGTTCGCTTTAATACCCGTGGCACGACTAGCTCACTCGGGACATCAACCGGGGCATTTGATGCATCGACCAAAGAGGGTTTGGATCTCAAAGCAATTGTAGATAAATCAATTGCGCTGACAAATCAAAAACCTTGGTTAATTGGTTGGTCTTTTGGTACTGATGTAATTTTGCGAAATGCTCGTAACTTAAATATTGCTGGAGTGATATTACTTTCGCCACCTTTGCGCTACACCTCACCAGAAGAATTAATTACCTGGCAGGATTTTGAGCAGCCTTTACACGCATTGATTCCTGAATTCGACGATTACTTAAAGCCAGCTGAGGCCAAAATTAGATTTGCAGATTTGCCCAATCTAGATTTGATTGCAGTTAGTGGCGCTAAACATTTATGGATTGGTGAGAATTCAGTTCGAGTTGTGTTAAATCAAGTTGTCAGTTTAGTTTTCAAAAAACAAAGACAATTACCAGTTGAATTTCAAGGACCCATGACTAGACATGATGACTTGCGAGCGAGTCAGTAAACTAAAGATATGAGTTCAAACTTTTCACTTCGTGGCGCAGTGGATTTAGGCGCATTAAATCAAGCTAAGCAAGCCCAAGAAAAGGCGCAAGCTGCTTTAGCAAATGCACCGACCGGCGTCGTAATTGATGTAAGTGAAGCAGATTTTCAACAAAGAGTAATTGACAAGTCTCAAAGCACGATCGTGATAGTTGACTTATGGGCGACTTGGTGTGGCCCATGTAAACAGCTTTCGCCGTTACTAGAAAAGTTAGCAGCAGAATTCGGCGGCAAATTTATTTTGGCAAAAGTAGATGTTGACGCGAACCCACAGCTATCGCAAATGTTTCAGGTGCAATCGATTCCGAGCGTATTTGCGATTATTAAAGGTCAAGCGCTTCCGTTATTTCAAGGTGCTGTCCCAGAGGCGCAATTGCGACAAGTATTAGATCAAGTTTTTCAATTTGCTAAAGAACAAGGTTTAGAATCGCAAGCGATTGGTGACGAAAATGCTGAACCAGAAATCGTAGAACAAGTAGATCCTGATTTTGAAAAGGCATTTGAGGCGCTTAATGAAGGTAAGTTAGATGAAGCTATTGAATTATTTGAATCACTAATAACAAAAAATCCGCAAGATCAAATGTTGACATCAGCTCTCAAGCAAGCGCAGTTCATGAAGCGGTTAAGTGGATATGACGTTAAGGCCGTAATGCGAGAAGCTGAGAATCTGCAAGATGTTGAAGCGCAAATCAAGGCGAGTGATATCGAATTGGCAAGTCAAAAAATGGCAGAGAGTTTTAACAGACTCATAAACTTCATTCGAAGCGCTGCCGGGGCCGAGCGAGATCAGGCGAAGGCACATTTGCTTTATTTGTTTGAAATAGTCGGCGATCAAGAGCCATTAGTGGTAAAGGCACGAAGAGATTTAGCCAGCGCGCTGTTCTGAGCTACTTCCTTTAGACTCTTTAGCAATGGCATATTTAGATCACGCGGCAACGACTCCGATGCTGCCCGAAGCGGTAGCCGCTATGAGTAATGAATTAGCAAATGTTGGCAACCCTTCATCACTTCATGGCTCAGGGCGCAGAGCTCGAAAAACAGTTGAAGAGGCTCGCGAAATAATTGCCGCAGCACTTTGCGCCAAACCAATGGACGTGCTTTTTACCTCTGGTGGCACAGAAGCAAACAATTTAGCCGTTAAGGGTCTTTATTGGGCTAGAAAAAAGCTTGATAAAAATTTTAATAGAGTTTTAATCTCTAGTATCGAACATCATGCGGTGCTTGACCCGGTGATGTGGTTGGGTGAGCACGAAGGTGCTGAAGTTGAATTATTAGCTGTCGATCAAAACGGAATTTTGCACCCCGAAATATTACAAAAAGCAATTGATAAAAACCCAAACAACATTGCATTAATTAGCATCATGTGGGCAAATAATGAAGTCGGAACCATTCAACCTATAAAAGAGTTAAGTGAAATTGCTGCTAAGTATCAAATACCTTTTCACAGCGATGCAGTGCAGGCAATGGCATATTTACCAATTGATTTATCTGAAGTTAATGTCTCAGCGCTAACAATTACTGGCCACAAAGTAGGTGGCCCACAAGGAGTCGGTGCTTTAATCGCAAAAAGCGATATCAAGTTAGAGCCAGTTTCTCATGGTGGTGGGCAAGAGCGAGATGTGAGAAGCGGAACATTAGACGCCCCTGCCATTGCCGGCTTTGGCAAAGCGATTGCAGTTTTAGTTTCGCAAAGAGAGCGTCGTGCCGCCAGAATTAAAACGCTAAGAGATGAATTAATAAAAAAAGTAATTGAAGTTGTTCCGCAAGCGATTGTAAATGGCGATATGACAAATCGCTTGCCAGGAAATGCTCATATTTCATTCCCAGGCTGCGAAGGGGATGCGCTGTTGATGCTGCTTGATGCGCATGGAGTTGAATGCTCAACTGGCTCTGCCTGTAGCGCCGGAATCGCTCAACCTTCACACGTGCTACTTGCTATGGGTCGTGATGAAAAAACTGCCAGAAGTTCTCTACGGTTTTCTTTAGGTCACACTTCTAGTCAAGAAGATATTGAAGAGTTAATTACCGCACTTGCTAATACTGTTGATCGAGCAAAGCGTGCTAGCGCGCGAAGTAATTCATAAATAATGAAAAAGTCAGTAGTAGTCGCAATGAGTGGCGGGGTGGATTCTTCTGTAGCTGCCGCCAGATTGGTTGATCAAGGGTACGAAGTCACTGGGGTACATTTAGCGCTCTCTAAAGAGAAGACAGTTTCAGGCACAAAAGGTTGCTGCACATTAGATGACGCACGAGATGCGCGTCGCGTCGCAGATCGATTAGGGATTGCTTTTTACGTTTGGGATCTATCAGAAAAGTTTCAACAAGAAGTAATGCAAAATTTTTTAGACGAGTATGCGTTGGGACATACCCCCAACCCATGCATGAGATGTAATGAAAAAATTAAATTTAAAGCCGTATTAGAGCGATCGATAGATTTAGGTTTTGATGCTGTTGCCACCGGACATTGGGCGAAAATAATTGATAGCCCACAAGGCCCACTGCTTTATAGATCAAATGACGACGCCAAAGATCAATCATATGTTTTAAGCGTTTTAAATCAAGAACAATTAGCCAAGACGATTTTGCCACTTGCAGACAGCACTAAACCAGAATTAAGAAAAGAAGCCGAAGCAAGAGGATTAGTAACAGCGTTTAAACCAGATAGTCACGACATTTGTTTTATTCCTGATGGGGATACGGCGAAGTTTTTGCACAAAAATTTAGGTAATAAACCCGGAAAAATCGTTGACATAGAAACAAATGAAACACTAGGTGAACACGATGGAATTTTTGAATTTACCGTAGGGCAGCGAAAAGGTTTAGGTTTAACTGTCCCGCGAGAAGATGGCGCTGCTAGATATGTAGTAGCGACAGATGTAAAAACAAATACTGTAATGGTTGGGTTACCTAGTTATTTAAGAGTCGATGTTGCCACTGGCAAAAATCTTATTTGGTGTGGGCCAAACTTAGCTTCGTCTTTCGAATGTGGCGCACAAGTGCGAGCCCACTCTGAGCGAATTGCCGCAAAAGCCTTTCATAAAGATGGAAACCTGACGGTAGAATTTGTTGAGCCACTAAAAGCATTGGCGCCTGGTCAAACTATCGCACTTTATGAACAAGATCGAGTGATTTGCAGTGCTACCGTGGTTTCTACCAATCGACACTAAAGAGATAACTTGGCAAGCGGAGTAAGCGAAAAAGCAAAAAAGCGATGGCTAGAACTCGTTGAGATAATTGAAGATGCCCGTCGACGTTATTATCTTTTAGATCGTCCAACTATTAGTGATGAAGAGTATGACTCGGCATACCGAGAATTAGAAAAACTTGAAGAAGATTTTCCAGAATTAATATCGGCAGATTCACCAACTCAGTCAGTAGGTGGAGTAGCCAGCGAACTTTTTGAACCGGTTGAACATTTACAACGTATGTTTTCTCTCGATGATGTATTTGATGAAGCTGAATTACAAGCGTGGGCGGATCGAGTTCTTAAAGTAACTAACACCTTGCCGCAGTTGTTGTGTGAGTTAAAAATAGATGGTTTAGCAGTCAATTTACTTTATGAAGATGGGATATTAAAACGAGTAGCCACCCGCGGGGATGGATTCTTAGGTGAAGACGTTACGTACAACACTCAGTTTGTCGCGAGCGTTCCACGAAAGTTAACTTCTAACGCACCTAAATTGCTAGAAGTTAGGGGCGAAATATTTTTTGACTTGAACGACTTTGCCCAATTGAACGATCAAAACATGGCTGGTGGAAGAAGCCCTTTCGCTAATCCCAGAAACGCCGCCGCCGGCACGCTCCGCCAACGAATTGACAAAAGAGAAGCTGAATTAATTGAAGCTAAGCAGCAGGCTAAAAATCAAACAAGAATTGATCGGTTACAGAATGAATTTGATTTAGCGGCCGGCGCACTAAGAAAATTACAATTAGTGGTACATGGTATTGGCCAGCACGAAGGAATTTCTTTAAAAACTCAAGCAGATTCATATTCAATATTTAGAAAACTTGGGCTTCCGACTTCAAATGACTTTACTGTGGTTAATTCTTTCGATGAAGTTAAAAAATATATAAAAACCTACGGCGAGAACCGACATCAACTAAGCCACGAAATTGATGGGGTAGTGATTAAAGTAAATGACATTTCTCAGCAGCAAAAGCTAGGTGCCACAAGTAGAACACCTCGCTGGGCGGTGGCATACAAATATCCACCAGAAGTTGTAAGAACTAAATTATTAGATATCCAAGTTAACGTTGGTAGAACTGGAAGAGTAACCCCCTTTGCACTTATGCAACCAGTAAGAGTTGCTGGATCTACTGTTTCAAATGCCACACTGCACAACTTAAGTGAAATTGAACGTAAGGGTGTATTGATAGGGGATATGGTTTATCTGCGCAAAGCAGGCGATGTGATCCCAGAAATAATTGGGCCAGTTATTGAAATACGCGACGGAAAAGAAAAAAAGTTTAAAATGCCTAAACGTTGCCCACAATGTAATTCTGAGATTGTGCAAGAAAAGTCAGGAGATGTTGACTTACGCTGTCCAAATACACAATCGTGTCCAGCTCAATTGCGTGAGCGGCTTTTTCATATTGGAACACGAGGCGCGCTAGATATTGAAGGATTAGGCTATCGGTCGGCGCAAAGCTTGTTAGATGAAAATATTATTTCAAACGAAAGTGAACTATTTAATTTAACGGCAAAAGATTTAATTAAAAGTGAATACTTTACTCGCGCCGGTACCAAAACAGAGCCAGCAAGAGTTTTAGGTAAAAATGCTGAAGAACTCTTAGCGCAACTTGAAGTGGCAAAATCTAAACCCTTATGGCGAATTTTGGTGGCGTTATCAATTAGGCATGTTGGCCCTACTGCCGCACAAGCATTGGCACGCGAATTTAAATCAATTGAGAATATAAAAAATGCACCGGTGCAGCAACTAGCAGAAATCGATGGGGTAGGTGAGGTAATCGCTCAATCGATAACAGAATGGTTTTCAGAAAAGTGGCACCAAAAAATAATTACTAGTTGGGTAAAAGCAGGTGTCCAAATGACGCAAGCCGAAGTTACTGGCCCACAGCCATTAAAGGATAAATTAATTGTCATTACTGGATCTGTTTCAGGATTTTCGCGAGATGGTGCTAAAGATGCACTAGCGCAATTGGGCGCAAAAGTATCTAGTTCGGTTAGTAAAAATACTCACCTTGTGATCTACGGAAGAGTGGATGGATCTAAATACGAGAAAGCCGTTTCGCTTGCAGTGCCCCGACTAGCAAGCGAACATTTTGGAGTTCTTATAAATCAAGGGTTTTCGCAAGCACTCGAATTAGCTGAAAAATAGCAATCAATAGAATAAACAGGTGTCAAAAATAACCCCAGCGGCATTAAAGCATTTAGCAAAGCTTGCACGGTTAGAACTTACTGAAACAGAGTTGGCTACCTACGCTACTCAGCTTGAGGTAATTTTAGATTCAGTTGACAAAATCAGAGAAGTAGCAGCACAAGATGTTAAGCCGATGAGCCATGCAGTTGCTTTAAATAATGTGTTTAGAGAAGACAAGGTAACCGCTTCGCTAGATCGAGCAGAGGTACTGGCGCAAGCCCCAGCAACACAGGATGACCGATTTAGAGTACCGCGAATTCTGGATCAAGAATAAGATGAGTCAAGATCTAACCGCCTTATCCGCACATGAAATTGCCACAAAGATAAAAAGTAAAGAAGTTTCAGCAATAGAAGTCACAAATGCTCATTTTGAGCGTATTAAAAAATTAGATAGCAAAGTGCAAAGCTTTTTATATGTAGATGAAGAAAATGCTTTAGCGCAAGCGCGAAAAGTCGATGAGAAGATTGCAAAAAATCAAACTTTAAGCCCACTAGCCGGGGTGCCTTTAGCGCTTAAAGATGTGCTGGTGCAACGTGGTGTTCCAACAACTTGTGGGTCAAAGATTCTTGAAAATTGGCGCCCGCCATACGACAGCACTGTTGTAAAGCGACTAAAAGAAAATGATGTAATCATTTTAGGAAAAGTAAATATGGATGAATTCGCAATGGGTTCGTCTACTGAAAATAGCGCGTATCAAAAAACAAAAAATCCATGGGATCTATCAAAAATTCCTGGCGGATCATCAGGTGGTTCTTCTGCGGCGGTGGCAAGTTTTTTCGCGCCGTTAGCAATTGGTACTGATACGGGTGGATCAATTCGTCAACCCGCTGCGGTTTGTGGGCTAGTAGGAGTAAAGCCAACCTATGGCACAGTGTCACGCTACGGATTAATCGCATTTGCCTCATCACTTGATCAAGCTGGGCCAATAACTAGAAATGTTCATGACGCCGCTTTGCTTAACGAAGTGATTGCGGGACATGACCCGATGGATTCAACCAGCATAAATCAAAAACTTAAAAGTCTAGTTTTAGCATCTCAAAAAACTGACATTAAAGGTTTGAAGATAGGTGTTATAAAAGAATTAGGTGGCGAGGGATGGCAGTCGGGAGTTTTAGATAATTTTTCAAATGCGGTTGAAATTTTAAAACAACAAGGGGCTGAAGTTGTAGAGGTTTCGCTGCCGCATGCTTTGTATGCACTAGCAGTTTATTATTTAATTGCTCCGAGCGAAGCAAGCTCAAATTTAGCTCGTTTTGATGGAATGCGTTACGGGCTGCGCGTAGCCGATGATGGAATGCATGGGGTAGAAGAAGTTATGAACCTCACCCGGGCAAAAGGTTTTGGGCCAGAGGTCAAGCGCAGAATTATTTTAGGAACTTACGCACTTTCTACCGGTTACT
>CAZXCT010000042.1:234-11232 GCA_964639395.1 uncultured Bifidobacterium sp. | reverse complement strand
CCGTGCCTTTTGTTGCAAAAGCGACCGCAACGCAAATAGCCAAGGCCGCCAGCCGAATAATGGCCGGCGAAAGCATCAAAGAACTAATCGAAAAGAAAGTTCTTCCGCGCTATGACGTCACGACCAAGCTAACCGGCGCACCAATTGCAGTTAAAGAAGCAGTGCTACCTTTCGGAAGATTTCATGGGGTAGATACCGTACTTGGCCCCGAGATGAAATCTACTGGTGAAGTCATGGGCATCGATCACTCTTTTGGAATGGCTTTTGCTAAATCACAAAGCGGAGCTTATGCCGCAGGGCTTCCGGTAAGCGGAGCAATTTTTATATCAGCGGCCGATCGCGATAAACACGAAATACTTGATTCAATAAAAGAATTGGTAGCCATGAATTTTGAAATATACGCAACAAAAGGAACAGCAGATTTTTTACGCGAAAATAAAGTAGAGTCTAAATTAGTTAGAAAACACTATGAGGGCGAAGCAAAAGATCAAAAAACTACCTTGCAAGTCATTAATGAGGGTTTAATTGACCTGGTGTTCAACACCCCCTATGGAGTCGGACCGCGGCGAGATGGTTACGAAATTCGCACTGCCGCGACGAACAAAGGTGTTCCGATCATCACAACCACAAGAGGATTAAAAGCCGCTGTTATGGGGATAGCAGCTATAAAACGTGATGGCATGCAGGTTGAAAGTCTGCAATCTCACAACAAAAGAATTTTCGCAGCAAGGGAGAAGCTTTAATGCCAATCCAGTTTCAGTCAAATGTAATTTCTAACACTCGTGCTGGGGCATATCATTTAATTACGCTCACAGCGGGTGATATTCCAAAGGAGTTTAAGCCGGGTCAATTCGTAACATTAGCGATTGACGGTTTAAGTAGTGGATTAATTCTTAGAAGAGCCTTCAGTATTTATCAAGTACATGATCGGGGAGTGTACGGGGGAACACTTGACATTGTGGTTGACGCGCACGGCGCGGGCACGAAATGGATAACCGAGTTACGTAGAAATGACGCGGTAGATATTGTCGGTCCATTGGGAAGAGCTTTTTCTATTCCTAAAGATCCGGTGGCCTGCGTCTTGATCGGGGGCGGATATGGATCAGCCCCACTTTTCAAGTTAGCAGAAACCTTAAGAGCTAAAGGATGTCGTGTTGATTTTATATTGGGAGCTCAAAACAACGAAAAATTGTTTGGCCTACTTGAAGCACGTCGACTGGGACACAATGTTCTAATTACAACGCAGGATGGATCCGCCGGCACCACCGGTGTTGTCACCGATCTACTTCCAGACTTGATTACTAAATCTGACAGTCAAGTTATCTATGCTTGTGGACCAATGCCAATGCTTTCAGCGGTAACAAAAATTGCTCAACAACATAAAATATATTCTTTTACTGCAGTAGAAGAGGCGATGGCGTGTGGCATTGGAGTCTGCATGACCTGTGTACTTCCAGTGATTGGCGAGGATTCAATCACAAGAATGGTTAGAGCTTGCGTTGATGGCCCAACCTTTAGGGGTGAGAGAGTTCGTTGGGATGACGTTGGAACGATACCCTCCGACACCTACGGAGCAAATAACCTCTAATGATGAAAATAGATAAAACTGAAAAAGTTAATATGACAACAACTTTTTTTGATGCGCAGTTGCCTAGCCCTATTTTTACTGCTTCGGGATGTGCGGCGAGTGGTAAAGAATTGTCGCAGTTTTTTGATTTGACCACTATCGGTGGAATCGTCACTAAAAGCGTCATGCTTGAACCGCGCGCAGGACGTGCGACACCACGGATGAGCGAAACACCGAGCGGAATGCTTAATGGAATTGGTTTACAGGGCCCAGGCATTGACGACTTTCTAGAAAATGATCTCGCTTGGTTAAATGAAAAAAAGATTGCCACAGTTGTCTCAATAGCAGGTAATACTGTTGAGGAGTTCGCAAAATTAGCCTATAAGTTAAAAAATAGAAGCGATATTCTTGCTATTGAGGTAAATATATCTTGTCCGAATGTAGAGGACAGAAATAAGGTTTTTGCTTGCAATCCCGTTACGGCGCAAGATGCGATAAAAGCGGTTCGTAAGCACATCACAAGTGTTCCAATTTTGGCAAAACTATCCCCAGATGTTACTGACATTGTCGAGATTGCCGCTGCTGTTATAAAAGTCGGGGCAGATGGCTTGAGTTTAATAAATACGCTTTTAGGGATGGTGATTGATACTAAATCACTAAAACCGCTACTGAGTGGAGGGACTGGCGGATTGTCCGGCCCAGCGATAAGGCCTGTTGCAGTTAGATGTATTTATCAAGTTCGCGAAGCTTTTAATGATGTCTTTATCTTGGGATCAGGCGGCTTAAGAACAGGAAATGACGCGGTTGAGTTCATTGCGGCTGGCGCAAATGCTATCTCGCTCGGCACTATTATTTTTAATGACCCAAGCAGTCCGGTGCGTATTCATAATGAAGTTGTCAAAATATTAGTTGAAAAGAATCTGCCAGCATTAGATTTGATTAGAAATCGCGCCCATGGTTAAGCGAGCCCCCATAGCTTTGGCACTCGATGCCCCGAACTTAGATGTGATGAAGGACTGGGTGACATTAACGAGTCCCTATCTATCTTGTATGAAAGTAGGGCTAGAAACTTTTCTTCATAGTGGCAGAAAAGCAACGGATTTAGTACACCAATTTGCACCCGAATGCGATTTGTTTCTTGATTTAAAATTACATGACATCCCTCAGACGGTTGCAAATGCCGTAATTGCGCTTAGCGATATAAAACCTAAGTACCTAACCGTTCATGCGGCGGGTGGTGTGAACATGATTGATGCTGCAGTTAACGCCGCTCGCGACACGAAAATCGTTGCGGTTACGATTTTAACTTCACTTGAGGCGAGCGATCTCACTGCTTTCAGAGTAGAAGATGTTTCACAAGTTGCAATTGCACTAGCAGTGCAGGCATGTGAGGCGGGTGCGAGTGCAATTGTGTGCAGTCCGAAAGAAGTTAGAGAAATAAGAAACGCAGTTGGCCCCAAGATAGAACTAATCACCCCTGGGGTTAGACCAATTGGCGCAGCAAACTCTGATCAGAAACGAATCATGACACCGCGTGAGGCGATTGAGGCGGGTAGCGACTTACTCGTAATAGGCAGACCCATCACACAGGGTGAAGACGTCGCGGCAAATGCGCAGAGACTTGCGCAAAGTTTATTGTAATTGCGTTAATATGAATCCTCGACTACTAAGGGGAAAAGGTTGACGGTACCGCACCTAACGTTAGCCGAACGGCGAGCTGCCTTAGAAAAAGCAGCATTAGCAAGAAAATTTCGTGCTGAAATAAGAGAAAAGTTAAAAAATAAAGAATTAGGTTTAAAAGAGATAATCGAAAGAGCCAAGTCTGAAGAGACACTGGCGAAAATGAAGGTGATTGCTTTATTGGAGGCCTTACCAAAAGTGGGTAAAATTAAGGCCGCTAAATTTATGGAAAAAGCAAAAATAGCTAAATCTAGAAGAATAAAAGGATTAGGCGAGCACCAATTGAATGCCTTACTTAGAGAATTTTCAGAGTGAAGGGCAAATTATTTGTAATATCTGGCCCGTCGGGCGTAGGTAAAGGAAGCCTTGTTTCACGGTTAATTGAGAATGATAAAAGATTTGGTTTTTCAGTTTCTGCGACTACCAGAGTGCCACGCGATGACGAAAAGCAAGCAGTACATTATTACTTTCTAAATGAGCGTGAATTTGATGAAAAAATCAAAAATGATGAATTTCTAGAATGGGCAGAGTTTTCTGGTAGTAGATACGGAACATTAAAGTCAGAAGTTGACGAAAAGCTTTCTTCAGGAATCAACGTTGTTTTAGAAATAGAAATTCAGGGTGCTCGTCAAATCAAAAAACTAGTGCCGGCGGCAGTGATGATTTTTATAAAACCTCCTAACCTCGAAGAGCTAAGAAGGCGCTTATTGGAGCGAGGTAGCGAAAAACTTGATCAAGTCGAGAAGCGACTCGAGTTGGCTAAATTTGAGATTTCTGCGGAGGATGAGTTCGATTTTGTCCTTATTAACGACAACCTACAAGCCAGTTTTGACCAACTGCTAAAATATTGTCAATCTTCAATAGATTAAGAAAATCGAGGTAGCTGTGCCACTAACCCGTGCAGGTGGAATTACTCACCCACCAATTGATGAATTATTAGATGTTGCTAAAAGTAAGTATCAACTTGTAATTTATGCAGCGAAGCGAGCCCGACAAATAAATGCTTACTATTCACAACTGGGTGAAGGTCTACTTGAATATGTAGGACCACTGGTAGAAACACAACTGCAAGAGAAATCATTATCCATCGCTTTACGTGAAATAAATGCCGGATTACTAACCGCGGAGGCAGTAGATCCAGAAGTGTTAGCGGCAGAGCAATTAGCAATGGAGCAACGTAGATTAGCAATGCATCAAGAAGGCGCTGCCTATGGCGGAGAATTCGATTCCAGTTTTGAATCTGAAACACCTAGCGAAACTGTGGACGAAGTTGCACCTACTGACTCTGATCCGTTCACTGCTTAATAGTTGAAAGAGGCCACCAGCGTGGTCAAAAAAAATCCATTAGTAACAATCGCTATAACTGGTGGGATCTCGGTATACAAAATCGCCGAAGTGATTCGCCTGGTAAAAAAAGCAAATATTTCTGTTCAAATTGTTGCGACACAGTCTTCGCTAAATTTTGTTGGTGAGCCAACTTGGTCAGCGCTCAGTGGAAACGCAGTTATTTCTTCATTATGGGATCAAACTGAGAGTGTTGCGCATGTTCGAATCGCGAAAGAAACGGATCTGGTGGTAATTGCTCCTGCGACGGCTGACACTATTTCAGATTTGGCTAATGCAAAAGCTAACAGCGCAGTTACGGCACTCGCTTTGACTACCAAGGCACCAATATTTTTGTTTCCTGCTATGCATACACAGATGTGGGAACACCCGGGAACAGTTGAGAATATTAATAAATTAATCAAGGAAGGCATCCAAGTATTTCCACCCGAGAGTGGTGCACTAACTAGTGGCGACGAGGGAGTGGGCAGATTAGTTGAGTCTGAAGACATAGCTGAATTAATTATCAGTCATTTTACGGATTCTAATAAACCAAGAATTTTGGTGACTGCTGGTGGAACCAGAGAGTTTTTGGATCCGGTTAGATTTTTAGGCAACGTCTCAAGTGGAAAACAAGGATTTGCTATCGCGCAACAAGCAATTGCGAGAGGATGCGAAACTACTTTAATTTCTACCCAAGATTTCAATGGCAATTTTTCTTTTGAAAAGGTCACCACGGCTGATGAGATGCTAAATAAAGTTATGAACTTTTTACCAAATTTCGACATTTTAATTATGACGGCGGCGGTGGCTGATTTTAAGCCGGCAGCAGTCAATTCTAAAAAAATCAAGAAAGGAACAAGCAATTTTTCGCTCGAATTAATTCCGACGGTAGATATTCTTAGTGAAGTCACCCGTGTTTCTAAGCCTAATCAGGTGATAGTTGGCTTCAGTGCCGAAACAGAAACAAATATCGATGAGCTAGTTCAAATTGCACGCAATAAATTAATAGCCAAGAAATTGGACCTTATCTGCGCAAACGACGTTTCGCAAGGTGAAGTGTTTAATAAGGACCAAACTCATGTGCATTTAGTCGGTCAAAATACCCACGACGACTTAACCAAAACAAGTAAATTAGCAGCGGCGTCAATGATTTTAAATAAATCAATCGAAATCTGGCGGCAAAAGACCACAAATTGAGATGTTTCTGTATTATTTCTCTCTAAGTATCCGGTCGGGCCCGACTATGAGCGAATTTATAAATATCTATTGAAAGGTTTAAGGTGTCGAGACTTTTTACGTCTGAGTCGGTAACCGAGGGACATCCCGATAAGATTTCTGATCAAATTAGTGACGCAATTTTAGATGACATGCTGCGCCAAGACCCAAATAGTCGAGTTGCTGTTGAAACACTTATTACCACTGGCCAAGTACATGTGGCCGGTGAAGTTACTACTAGTGGATATACAGATGTTGCTGAAATCATTCGCCAGGTGGTGATAGATATCGGTTATGACAGCTCGGTAAAAGGATTCGACGGAAACTCCTGTGGTGTTTCAGTTTCGATTGGTAAGCAATCACCTGACATCGCACAAGGTGTCGACGATGCACTAGAAGAGCGCGAGGGTTCAAGTGATCCCATTGATTCTCAGGGTGCGGGCGATCAGGGGCTTATGTTTGGTTATGCCTGTCGTGATACGCAGGTTTTAATGCCCTTACCAATTTACTTGGCGCATCGACTTAGTGAGCAATTAACCTTAGTTCGAAAAGATGGAACTCTTTCTTACTTGCGACCTGACGGAAAAACTCAAGTGACTATCGAGTACGACGAAAACAATAACCCGGTCCGGCTCGACACTGTAGTCATATCTAGCCAACATGCAGCCGGAATTGATCTAGATAAACAATTAAGTATAGATGTAAAAAAGCACGTGGTAGATCCTGTAATAAACAAGATCAAGGACAAGTTGGATATTTCTAACTATCGTCTTTTAGTCAATCCCACAGGTAAGTTTGAGATTGGCGGACCAATGGGTGATGCTGGTTTAACAGGAAGAAAAATTATCGTCGACACTTACGGTGGAATGTCTCGCCACGGTGGAGGTGCCTTCAGCGGAAAAGATCCCAGTAAAGTTGATAGATCAGCCGCTTATGCAATGCGCTGGGTGGCAAAAAACGTTGTTGCTGCCAATCTGGCACAACGCTGTGAGGTACAAGTCGCCTACGCGATTGGCAAAGCCAAGCCAGTGGGTGTTTTTGTTGAAACTTTCGGAACCGGCGTAGTTAGTGATGAAGAAATTCAAAAAGCTATTCTGAAAGTCTTTGATCTAAGACCAGCCGCGATAATTCGAGATCTGGATTTAAAGCGACCGATTTATCGACAGACTGCCGCATATGGTCACTTCGGACGAGAAGGCAAGGATTTCACTTGGGAGCAAACCAATCGAGTCGACGAACTTCGCAAAGCATTAAGCCTTTAAGCCCACTGGGTTATGCCAAAGTAGTACTCGATTCTTCCGTACCGCACCTAGATCGAGAATTCGATTATCGTATCCCAGAAGAATTTGCCGAAAGCCTAAAAATTGGTTCACGCGTGCAGGTTCCATTTGGAAAGCAAAAACTTTTTGGCTGGGTGGTAGAAAAAAGTTTCAGTTCGGAATTTAGTTCAAAAATAACTAGCATTATGAAAATTGTCGGAAAATCTGAAAATTTTACTTTTGAAACTTTACGTCTTGCTAAAGAAATCGCTTGGCTGAACGCAGGCAGCCTGTCTGATGTTTTGCGTTTTTGTGCACCGCCGCGTCACGCAACAATTGAAAAAAATTTTAAAGTCGAATCATTAATGAAATATGCAAATTACCCAGCAAATATAGAGAATTTACCGCAAGGTAATGCTTTATTGCGACGAGTCGGAAAACAAACTTCTGTCGCACTAATTATTAATAGCTACCAAAATTGGTTTCATGTAGCACTTGAATTAATCAAGTCCGCAATCTCTCAAGAGAGAAACGCTTTGGTGATAGTGCCCGAAAATGGCTTAATTGGGGATTTACATAACCACCTCAGACAAAATTTAAAAGACGTAAATATTACGCTTTTGTCGGCTGATCAAAATTCTGCCGATCGGTATAAGAGCTACTTAGATATTCTTCATAAAAATACCCAAATTTTAATAGGTACTAGAAATGCTATTTTTGCCCCGCTGGTAAATAACGCTGTAATAATTATTTTCGGCGAAAATTCGAATTTATTCATCTCTCCGCATGCGCCTTATTGGAATGTTTCTCAAGTCGCGCGGCAAAGATCAGCAATCGAAAAGTCATGCTTAGTTTTTGTATCTTTTAGTCTTTCCTCGAAGCTGCTATTAGAATCTAGAAAATCAGATTTGAAAATAATTGAAGAGGCTATTGATATTAATAACAAAAATATATATTTCGATACAAATCAAACGAAAATCGAGAAGTCGCAGTTTTCTGCAACGGTCTATGGTGCAATCTCAAGATGTAGCGATGGACCCGTTTTAATTGTGGTGCCGCGACGAGGCGAAATTTCTGTACTCAGATGCGAAGGGTGTTATCGACTAGCAGTCTGTGCAACATGCGATGGAATATTGCGAGTTTTGAACAACTCGAGCGGCCCAGAATGCGCTCGCTGTGGTCGACTTAGCGCTGATTTTAAGTGTAGAAACTGTAAAGGCTCAAAAATGGCAATCGCTAAATCGGGTCAAAAAAGTGTTCTAAAAGAGATAGGAAGCAAATTCTCTGGCGTTAAAATTTTGTCATCTACTGGTGAACAAAGAATTTTTCATACCCCTGATGTTCCCTCAATTGTGGTAGCAACTCCTCAAGCGATTCCGGTAGCAGCCGCTGGCTATAAGTCAATTATTGTTCTCAATGCCGAGGCATTTTTTACCAGACCTATCTTAGATTTAAATGAAGAAGTTTTTCATCAATTTAAATATATAAAATCATTACTACAAGATAGGCAAGAAAGTGTATTGGTTATCAGTGGTGAAATAACTGACTCTTTTATGAATTCCTTTGTAAGTGATGAGGTATCGGCATTTGCAGATTTTGAGTTACAACAGCGGGAACAACTTGGCCTACCTCCACATAGAAATTCGTTAGTTGTGTCTGGACAGAGACGTGAAGTTGAGGGATTTAAGAAATATTTGGTCGATGACCCATTAATAACTACCATGGGCCCAGTTGCTAGCTATCAAAAAAGTGTCGTTCAAATAGCAATACTTCACAATGATCCTGCACATTACATTCCGAAAGCGCGAAACTTGCTTAAAACTTTAAGCACCAAAGGTGCATCTACATTGCAAATTCAAGTCGATCCAGTTGATTTTATCTAGTGCATTAGACTATTAATAACTGTTAGCGAGGAAACGTGTCAATAAAACCTATCCGCCTATTTGGTGATCCAATTTTGAGCACAAAAGCCGCTGAGGTAACAACTTTTGACAAAGAATTAAGAAATCTTGTTAAGGATTTGACAGACACAATGCTAGATGCACCGGGGGTAGGCCTAGCCGCACCTCAACTCGGGGTTTCATTACGAGTTTTCACCTACTGTGTTGATACCGATGAGCCAGGTCATTTAGTAAATCCAGTTCTAGCGCTAAGTGAAGAGATTCAAGACGGTGAAGAGGGTTGTCTTTCAGTACCTGGAATAAATTTCGAAACTAAACGTGCGATGAGCGTAGTTGCTAAAGGAATGAACATGCACGGTGAACCAGTGCACATTACTGGCTCAGAATTACTGTCACGTTGTATTCAACATGAAACAGACCATCTGGATGGGATTGTTTTTATTGATCGACTTGATGCTGAGTCACGAAAGCTTGCGATGAAGGCGATTCGTGATTCTGAGTGGTTTGGAACAAGCACACCTGCTGTAAGAATTTCACCTCATTCAACTAAAGGTCTCTCCCTTTAGGTTTATGTGTGAATATAATTTTTATCGGTACACCTCAAATTGCAACCCACTATTTAGAATTTCTTAAAAAATATAATCAGATTAGGCTCGTTATCACCCAAAGCGCAAAACCAAGCGGTCGTGGATTAGCTATCAATAGATCCTCGGTAGCAGAGTTTGCGTTAGCAAATGGACTCCCACTCATTGAGACGGATGACATAAATTCTTTAGAAGTAAAAACGGCAATAAAGCAGACAAAGGCAGAAGCCAGCGTTGTAGTTGCCTTTGGACAATTAATAGCAAAAGAAGTAAGAGAATTGGTACCGGGCGGTTTTATCAATCTTCATTTTTCGCTTTTGCCTCACTTGCGTGGAGCGGATCCAGTAGCCGCTTCAATTCGACAAAGAGAAGCAATCGCGGGGGTAAGTACTTTTGAAATAAGTGATGAGCTTGATGCTGGTGACATTTATGTGCAATCCCAAATTGAGTTGGATCAAACTGAAACTACCTCCACGCTTTTTCAAAAACTTTTACCACTTGGTGAGAAGGCTCTTGTTGAAACATTAAATATGATTTCACAGCGATTGCAGCCGAGTCCGCAGCAAGGGGTAGCAAGCTACGCTGCAAAGACGAACAGAACGCAATACCAAATCGATTGGTCTTTGGACGCGCTTACGATAGCGGCATTGATACGTTCGGGATTCGAAAAGAAATTAGCCTGGACACGTTTCAACGACACAATAATAAAAATTGAAAGTGCGAGAGTATCGCTAATTAATGCGTTCGGAAAAATCGGTGAGGTATTGAATGAGGATTCGATTCTCGTGCAAACAGGCGATGGCGTACTAGAGCTTCTATCAGTCATTCCAGAGGGTAAGAATCTTATGTCGGCTCAGCAATGGGTAAGGGGATTGAGAGAACCTCTTAAAAAACTCATATGAAAAAATCTGCTAGAGCTCATGCCTGCACTATATACAAAGACGTGATTGATAAAAATCTATATGTAAATATTTATGTTCCGAGGTACTTAAGTCTTAATCCACTCTCATTAAGCGATAAATCACGCGTAACGGATCTGGTTATGGGCACTTTTAGATGGCAGTTACTTCTGGAAACCATTATCAGCAATGCTGCGAAACGCCAAGTTACTTCGCTAGAAAACGATTTATTGACTGTCTTGCGGCTGGGTTCTTATGAGATCTTATTTGGCAAAACTCCAAAACAAATACTAGTCTCAGAATGGGTAAATGAATCTGTACTTTTTATCGGTGAACGTGCCAAGCCAATTGCGAATGCAGTTTTTAGGCGCGTCAGTGAAAAGAATCTGCAGCAGTGGCAAGATCTCATCGAGGTAAATTTTCCAAATTCATTAGATAAAGTTTGGTCACATCCTCAATGGATAATCGACAAGTATAAAGAAGTAATTAGTAATCAATCTGAAGTTGTGGAACTTCTTAAGTACAACAATTCACCGCCAGTTAATTGGATGGTGGAACAAAAACATA
>CAZXCT010000042.1:0-224 GCA_964639395.1 uncultured Bifidobacterium sp. | reverse complement strand
AAGCACTGTCGCCTACTGCAAAAAAAGCTAATTCCGTGGATTTACAGGATGTTAAATCCAATTCAAAAACAAAGCCCAGAATTCAAGATGCGGCAAGTCAATCTGCGGGTTTTTTGCTAGCAAATTTCGACGTCAAACCGAATGAAACAAGTTGGCTTGATGCCTGCGCGGCACCTGGCGGTAAGACAGCGATGTTGGCACAAGAGCGAAAAAATCAAGATATT
>CAZXCT010000041.1:0-11326 GCA_964639395.1 uncultured Bifidobacterium sp. | reverse complement strand
GTTTGGGCCAGTGGAGACTACTTTTGCCCAAGTAAGTCGGCGAGCAACTTGCGCAGTTGCCGGGATTACGATCCCACCGGTACTTCTACGCTCACCTTCGGCTGATTCGATATGAACCAAAATTCGATCATTCATTAACTTGACTGGAAGTCTTTCAGAATTAGAGTTTTTTGTAATTGGGATCGCCATTAAATTATTGTACCTTTTAACTAGTCTTTTTTGGATATTAATAAATAGACCAAGGCAACAAAAGCGCTAATTGCTATTCGGTCAATTCGAAGTTGACCTGATTCATCTTTATAAAACTTATTTACTGCCAGTTTTATTTTTGCCCATAACCCCTGCGCACTAAATGCGTAATCTAATTCGCCGAGATTTTTGGCTAGCCGCTCTCGGGCATTGTGAATTTCATTTTGTATTTCTTTACTGTTCAACTCAAACTCTCCAGTGGGTACGGGTGATAAAAGCCTACGCCGTAGAGTAGTGGCGCTGATGCGGGAGTGGCGGAACTGGCAGACGCACCAGACTTAGGATCTGGCGCCGAAAGGTGTAGGGGTTCAACTCCCCTCTCCCGCACCAATATTCACTAAATATCTTGTTACTTAAAAGTGGCCAACATAACAGCCAATTTTCTAAATGCAACTGCCCGGTGGCTAATTGAGTTTTTTATTTCTGGATCCATTTCTGCGGTGGTGATCTCATATCCAGCTGGCATAAAAATTGGATCATAACCAAATCCATTTGTACCACGCGGCGAAAATGTTAAAGACCCAGATATCTCACCCGCTGTGACAAATTCACAACTATCTGGCAAAGCTAGAGCGGCTGCACAAACAAACTTTGCCATTCTTAATTCAGATGCAACATCTTTCATTTGATATAAAACTAGATTTAGATTTGCTTGATCATCCCCATGAACACCCGCCCATCTGGCGCTAAGAACCCCCGGTTGGCCCTCGAGTGCTTCAACCACCAAGCCACTGTCATCTGCAATTGCCGGCATTTTGCTATGGCGACTTAACTCCCTGGCTTTTTTTAAAGCATTACCAGCAAATGTTGGCGCATCCTCTTCGACTACAGGTGGGTTTTTAATCTGATCTAAGGTTAATAAATTTACTTCAATTTTTAATTGAGAGAAAATACTTAGGATTTCTGAAACTTTGTGTTTGTTTGAGGTGGCTAGGACTATATCTTTTATCATTAACTTAAGGCTTGTATTTGTAGGCTTGTCAATTTTTCACAACCTAATTTTGCCAATTCAAGTAATTGATCTAATTCTGCTTTAGAAAAGGGATCGCCCTCGGCTGTTCCTTGCACTTCTATGTATTTACCGCTGCCAGTCATAACTACATTCATATCGGTTTCTGCTGCTACGTCATCTACATAGTGCAGATCTAATCTGATATCGCCTTCTACTACGCCGACGCTCACTGCGGCAACTGAGTCAATTAAAACTTTTGCCTCTGCTGGCAATATCTTTTTATTTTTTGCCCAAGAAATTGCATCACTTAACGCAACAAATGCACCTGTAATGGCAGCAGTTCTGGTGCCACCGTCGGCCTGAAGCACATCACAATCGATCACAATGGTGTTTTCACCTAGCGATTTAAAATCAACAACTGCTCTCATGCTTCTGCCAATCAAGCGGGAAATCTCTTGAGTTCTGCCGCCCAACTTGCCTTTGACTGATTCACGATCGGTTCTAGTTTCAGTGGCTCTAGGAATCATTGAATATTCTGCCGTTACCCAGCCTTCTCCTGAGTCTTTCTTCCAACGGGGCACGCCTTGGGTAAATGAAGCGGTGCAGAGCACTCGGGTTTTACCAAAATGAACTAAACAAGAGCCTTCGGCTGAATCAATCCAATTTCTTTCAAACTTTATTTCGCGCAAGGCTTCGTTTGCTCGTCCATCACTTCTTGTCATTTTTATTCCTTAACTAGTTGATTCAAAATTTATTTACTGCTTCGACCTCAGGCCCCAAAAATCTTTGTGCGAGTGATTGAAATTTGTCTATGCTTCCGGTAGCTAAAAATTCATAACGTGGCTTAGCTGATTGGGTGCTTCTTAATAAATTAGTTTTTACTAAAACACGATAAAGATCGCGAGCAGTTTCTTCTGCGCTCGAAACTAGTGCCACATTTTCACCCATTACATATCCAATCGCACCCTGTAGTAGCGGATAGTGGGTGCATCCCAAGACGACTGTATCTACCTGTTGATTAATCAACGGGGTTAAGTACTCATGAGCGATTTTTAAAACTTCATCACCAGATGTGATGCCTTGCTCTACTAACTCTACGAATTTAGGGCACGCTTGTGAAGTTAGTTGAATATCAGGTGTCACTGCAAATGAATCTTCGTATGCCCCGCTACTGACGGTGGCCTGAGTGCCGATAACGCCGACTTTTTTATTGCGAGTTAAAGAAGCCGCTCTGCGAGCAGCAGGGCCAATTACCTCAACCACCGGAACTTGATATCGCTCTCGCGCATCTCTCAAGGTTGCAGCACTCGCGCTATTGCAGGCAATTACCAGCGCTTTGACGCCGTCCGCTACTAAGCGATCCATGATTGCCAGCGAATACTCACGAACCAATGCGATTGGTTTAGGGCCGTAGGGGCCATTAAGGGTGTCTCCGACGTAGCGGATGGATTCATTCGGCAGTTGGTCAATGATGGCTCTGGCCACGGTCAGCCCGCCGACCCCGGAGTCCAGAATTCCTATAGGCGCATCATTCATTAGTCGCCTAAGCCTATGTGGATAGGGGTTTTTTGAGGCTGTTGCGGTAAAAGTTGGCCAAATTCACGGAAAATACCCTAAAAAAAGTTGTTCAAAGCCTCGGCAAATGGGCCATGGGGCGTAAGGTGTTCCACAGGCCGAAAGTCGGCTCGAGGTGATCCCTCAGCAGTACCGTCCTAGGAGGCGGAATGTTTGATGTACAGCAATTGACCTTCGGTCAATTCGATGCTGTTTATAACGTCCTGTCGTTTGCATTGGTCTCAATGATTTTTGCATCGGTGTTTATGCTCGTTTCACAAAGACGAGTACTACAACGCTACCGCAGCTCATTGGTGATTTCAGCTACCGTAACTGGTATCGCTGCCTATCACTACTGGAGAATCTTTGATTCGTTTCACGATGCATATTACGAAGGCACTCCATTCAACGAGGCCTATCGTTATGTTGACTGGATTTTGACAGTTCCATTGCTTTTGGTTGAAACCGTTGCAGTGCTGGCACTAGCTAAGTCAGTTTCACGCTCGTTACTAACGCGCTTGATCCCAGCTTCAGCTTTGATGATTATCTTGGGTTACCCAGGTGAAATCACCAGCGAAATTGCACCAAAATTGATTTGGGGTGCGTTATCAACCATTCCATTCATTTACATTCTTTATGTGTTGTTCGTTGAACTAGGTAAAGCCCTAGGACGTCAACCAGAAGGTGTTGCCAAAGAAGTACAAGGTCTACGTTTGACCTTGCTTGCTACTTGGGGCTTCTATCCAATTGCTTATCTATTCCCAGTAATGGGATTTGAAGGCAACCTAGCATTTGTGTTCCGTCAATACGGCTACTCAATTGCTGACGTTCTAGCTAAAGCAGTATTCGGCTTGCTCATCTACAAGATTGCTCGACTAAAGAGCTTTGCAGATGATCCAGAATTTGCTAAGGCAGAAGGTCACTAAAGACTGACAAAAAAGACCGGGCGATTAATCGTCCGGTCTTTTTTATTTAATAAGCTTCTAGCAAAGTTCCTTGCAGCCAAGTAAGCCAGTCATATACATCTAAAAGTCCGTTTTTCTCTTCATCTGATTCATCAATTGTCACGGCACCTTCAGTTATCTCTAGGCGAGTTCCTAGTGCCAATCTGACATCATTGAGGGCTTTCAGCCAAGTATCAACCTCAGATTCTTTGATCGCTACTGGATCATCACTAGGCGGTAGTGCACTGAGTAAAAAATCAGCTGCAGCTAATTTTTCTTCTCTTAAACTCTGTTCGGTGAATTTTCTAAAATCATTGTTGCCTTCTTCATCTTCTAGGTAAGCATCCGGCAATAACCTAAAAACTACCTCATCTTGCGGGCGCGTAGCCTTCTTATTTAGGTCTGAGAGAAAATCTAGTGGATTAGTTGAGGCACCCTCTAGTTTTAAAAGCTGAACCACTTGCCCAATCAAAGAGGATAAAAGTGCTCGTTCTACCTCACCTAATTGCAACCAGCGTTGATTTGACTCTAGGTAAAAGCCCCTCATGCGGTGGATTTTTCTAAGGTTGACATCAATCCATACCCATGCATCGCAATAACATCTCGCTCCATCTCTTCGCGAGATCCTTGATTCACGATTGCTCTACCTTTGGTGTGGACGTCCATCATTAGTTTCTCTGCTTTTGTTTTGGAGTATCCAAAATATGTAATAAAAACGTATGTCACATAACTCATTAGATTTATTGGATCGTTCCAGACTATACAAACCCACGGAGTTGTGGTTTGTGCTTTTTGATCTGCGCTTATTTCTTCAAGCGGAGAGAGGCTCATTATTCTTTCGGTAGTTTGTCGAAGATTTTCTTACAATCTGGGCAAATCGGAAATTTGGATGGATCTCTACCTGGGACCCAAACCTTTCCACACAGGGCAATAACTGGTTTGCCAGAAAGTGCACTTTGCATAATTTTGTTTTTATCGACGTAATGCGCGAAGCGCTCATGATCCCCATCTTCAGACGTAGAAACTGGCGCTGGCTCTAGCAAGGTGGTTCCAGCGGGGGCGGGACTTTCTAACGGTTCAGGCATAGTTCTGATGTTAGTTCATTTCTTTAGACGGTAAAGTCTGGTATTCAAACTCTAATTTAGGAGAAGTCACTAAATGCTGCAAGGGCGTGATTTTTTAAAAGAAGCCGACTTCACTAAAGCCGAATTTGAATACCTAATAGATCTAGCTAGCAAATTGAAGTCTGACAAGAAAAATACCACCGAAGTAAAGCGCCTACTTGGTAAAAATATTGCCTTAATTTTTGAAAAGACCTCCACCCATACCCGGGCCGCACTAGAAGTTGCCGCTTACGACCAAGGTGCAAATGTGACATTTTTAGATTCAACTAGCTCACAAATTGGCCACAAAGAATCGATAGCAGACACCGCTCGAGTGCTTTCAAGAATTTATGACGCAATTAGCTATCGCGGATTTGATCAATCGATTGTTGAGTCACTCGCCCATCACTCACAAGTGCCCGTAATAAATGCCTTAACTGATCAGTGGCATCCCACGCAGATGTTAGCTGATTTTTTAACCATGAAAGAAGCAAGTAAAAAAGACTTTTCTGAAATTTCTTTTGCCTATCTTGGCGATGCTAGAAATAATATGGGTAATTCTTTATTGATTACTGGTGCCCTGCTTGGTGCCCAGGTCAATATTGTGGCTCCGACTCAGCTTCAACCTGTCAATGAAGTTCAAGCGTTAGCCCAGCAACTCGCTAAAATATCGAACTCAAAAATTAATATAACTGAAAATATTGCCCAAGGAATAAAGAATGTTGATTTTATCCATACAGATGTTTGGGTTTCAATGGGAGAAGCCAAATCAGTATGGAAAGAAAGAGTAGCCCTACTAAGTCCGTATCGAGTAGATGCAAAGATTATTGAACAAACCAATAATCCAAATGTAAAATTTATGCATTGTCTTCCTGCTTTTCATGATGCAAGCACCAATCTTGGCAAAGAAATTTCAGAAGAATTTAATCTTGAGGGTTTAGAAGTTACGGATGAAGTTTTTGAGTCTGATGCCTCAATAGTTTTTGATCAAGCTGAAAATAGAATGCACTCAATAAAAGCAGTTTTAGTAGCAATACTTTAAAAAGAATAAAGCCCCGAATAAATTCGGGGCTTTATTTGTGTGAAGACTTGAGTCCTATATAGCGCGCACGTTTGCGGCTTGTGGACCTTTCTGGCCTTCTGTGATGTCGAATTCGACACGTTGCTCTTCATTCAATGAGCGATAACCATCGCTTTGAATCGCTGAGTAATGCACGAATACGTCTGGCCCTCCTTCATCGGGGGCGATGAATCCAAAGCCCTTTTCTGAATTGAACCATTTGACGCTGCCTGCTGGCATATTTTCTATCTCCTGCTATTTGGAATGTGCCTTGCCAACTTTTGCTAACAAGGAGTCACTCGCCGCGTACCTTCCGCGGCATCACAGACACCTAAGAAAGATCAACTTGCAACTACCCCTAGCGTACGCCACCGCTCTTTTATATCCTTTTGGGGCAGAGAAAAATTAAGAGAGCGGCTCACTTGGCTTCAATACAAGAAAAATCACTAGCAATCAGGCTTACCTACAAATTGCGGGACTACCTCTCAAAGCCCTTATATGAAGTCTTGGCCGGAGAGCTCGGAACTGTAGTCGATATAGGCGGAGGCTCTTTCTTTAAAAGATTGAACAAATCCACTTGGAATAATTATTTTGTAGTTGAGCCAACACCTGAGCTACTTCCTGATCAAGCGAGTAGCAAAGTTTTTCTAATTGCTGGTGATGGGCAACATCTGCCTTTAAAAAACAGGTCTTCAGACACGGCGATATGTATTCAAGTTTTAGAATTAATTTTTGAGCCTTTTAGAGTTTTTAAAGAGGCGGCACGAATATTAAAGCCTGGCGGAAAATTCATTGTGCTAGTGCCGCAAACCGGTACTTTGCACGGCATACCGTTTCATTATCAAAATTTAACTCATCATTGGCTTTTTGAAGCAGCCAAGCGGAGTGGCTTTGAGATTGAAAATTGGAAACCATTGGGTGGTGCTTGGCGCACGATTGCCTCAAGATTATTTCTAATGTTTTGGCCAGTATTTAAAAATGATTACTATTTTGATCCACTTTATAAAAATAGAGGTTTTTTATTCTGGCTAACGTTGCCACTTCAAATGCTGGCTGCGCTAATTATGTTTCCGCTAGCCATGCTGCTTTCATTTGCTGACATTAAAGAAGAATCAAATAATCATTTAATAATTCTTACAAAAAAATAGGTGGAGGTGGCGGGAATTGAACCCGCGTCCATCGGTGACGATTCAAGACTTCTCCGGGCGCAGCCACTATTACGTGTTCTTGACCTGCTTGTTTCTTGTGGCCCTGCAAGCAACACGGTCAAAGTCACTGTTTATTTTCCGCACGCCCTCGTGACCCGAGCGATTGGTGATCCTTCTTGCGACGCCAGATCTTGAGTCGAAGGAATTCTCAAGCTGACGGACTTCTTAGGCGCTTGTGCTATTAAGCAGCAAGTGCGAAGTCAGTGCTCTTTTTATTGGCACTTATTTTTTCAAGATATGGTTTACGAGATCTATCTTGAACCTCGGCCCGCTTCTCTTGTCTCAACATCCGTTGTCGAAACCGTTCACCCCCGCTATTTAATTGTACTAATAGGATAACGCATTCGGGAGTCAAATATTTTGTCAGTAGCTACTTACCCTTATTTCTGCGGCCAGTTGCAACATCTGCTTCTCGTTTTGCCATCCGCTCTTTAATGGCTTCACGTTTATCGTGCGCCTTGCGCCCCTTTGCCACAGCAATTTCTACTTTGGCGTAGCCATCTTTAAAGTAAATACTTGTAGGTACCAAAGTAATGCCAGGGTCTTTGGTGAGTTTTAGAAGTTTATTGATTTCACTCTTATGAATTAGTAGTTTTCTGGTTCTGCGCGGCTCATGATTTGTCCAAGTGCCAGCGTCATATTCAGGAATATGTACGTTGTGTAGCCAAACTTGACCTTCTCGAATTTGAGCAAATCCATCAGTTAATGATGCCCGACCTGCCCGTAAAGATTTAACTTCAGTACCCACCAAGACAATGCCGGCTTCTACAAAATCGCTTAACGAATAATCGTGACGCGCTTTTTTGTTTTGCGCGATTAATTTTTTGCCTTTTTCTCGCATGACTAACCTCGCGTAGCTGCTGCAGCTACCAGGCCGTCTAAAACCTGCAAGGCTCTGTTTTCAGCAGAAATATTTTCATCATCCCGCGCAACAAAAATATCTGGTGCGACCCCGACCCCATCAATTCGATTACCATTTGGAGTCACGTAATAACCCACCGTTAGTTCGATGATGCTTCCGTCGCTTAACGTTTTAATATCTTGCACTGCAGCTTTACCGTAGGTGTTTTCACCAACGATTACAGCTCGCGAACGATCTTGTAATGCGGCGGCAACAATCTCAGCGGCTGACGCGGTTGCTGCATCTACCAAGATTACTAACGGTGTTGCCCCGTCACCTTGCGCACTTGCTTTTAATATTTGAGGCGCGGTATTTGCTTTATGAAACTCAACCACGGCACCACCGTTTAAAAATGTTCCGGCAACCTCAACCGCCTCAGTCACTAAACCGCCAGAATTACCCCGTAAATCTAGAACCACACCACTTCTCTCGCCAATTTGAGTTGCCAAAGCGCTACGAACATCTCTTGCGGTTCCCCGTGCAAAATCAGAAATTTTAATTACCGTAACTCCACTTGCTAAGGTCGAAATAGTCACCGGATTAATTTCAATATTTTGACGAGTCACAGATACCGCTCTAATCTGATTATCAGTTTCGAGCGAGAGTCGAACAGTTGAATTCTCATCATCGGTGAGCGCTGCGGTAACTTCACCCAGCGTCAAACCTTCAACTTTTTTACCATCCACTGCGATTAGATAATCCCCGACCAACACCCCGGCGGTCTCAGCCGAAGATCCAGGTACCACTGCGACAATCTGAATTTTTTCGAGCTCGCTGTTTCTTAACCAAACTCCGACACCAGAAAAACTGCCTTCGACCGCTGCCTTGAAGGTTCGAGAATTTCCTGATGGAAAATACTGGCTCCATCTATCACCGAGTGATTTCAACATGCCATCAATAGCGGCACTTCTAAGTGTGTCTCTATCTACTTCTTGTGCACTTGTTTCAAAAATTACTTCGACTGCTTCATCTAAAAATCCTTGGCTTTGCGCTGGCTCCTCTAATAATGAGGCAGAAAAATAGCCCAAAGCAAATATCGCAACTGCGCTCAATAGCGCGGCTGCTGCAGAAATCGAGAATCGGTTGTTCACTCTACGATTGTAGGCGTACCTTCAGGGCGAGCTGCAAGATAAGAGCCAAGCAAAATTAAAGGAAAACCTACTAACATTCCCCAAGTTAATGGCTCAGTAAGAATCCAAACGCCTAAAAGTAGTGCCACTACCGGATTGAAGTAGGTAATCAAAGTTACCTTGACGGGGCCGATTTCTTCGATCAAAGCAAAGAAAATAACGAATGCTAAAACTGTGCAGAGTAGTGCTAGCGCCAAAATTGAACCAATAACTGCAACTGAAGGCAGCTCTTGTGGTCTATTGATGTATCCAGGTACTGAGTAAAACAATGCAGTCATTGCTAAAGAGACTGCAATTACACCTGAGGTAGAAATGTTTCTTAGTTTTGTATTAATAATGACTGGGCCAAGCGCATAACCAAACGAGGCCAGAATAATTTGTAAAACTGCGAAAGATGTTATTGAACCAGTTGGATGGTCGGTTCCGACTAAGAAAAATACACCCAGCAGTCCAACCATTAATCCAAAAAGGCGACTAGGCGAAGTTACGCTTATGTCCCCTCTAAAGCGAGCAATTATTGTTCCGAACAGTGGCACTGTTGCTAGCAAAAGACCCGTTAATCCCGAATCTAAAGTCCGTTCTGCATCTGCAATTAACCACCAGGGCCCAATCATTTCTGTGATAGCAAAAAGTGCTACCCACCGCCAATGCTTCCAAACTTTATTAAGTGAATTGCGTCTGGCAGCAATTAGCAACATCACGATTGCAGCTAACGCAGTTCTTATAAAAACGAGAAAAGTTGGTGCAACTTCAACTACAGCAATTTTAATAAAAAAATAAGGTAGCCCCCATATGATAGAGAGCGCAACAAAAAGAATTAAGCCTTTTTTAGTCATGGTTGGTGAATTCTAGTGGTTAAAGAATTAACACCTTATTGGATCTTTGCTAGCCCCAAACCAACCCAAAGGATTATGTGGGACACCATCAAGATGCACTTCAAAATGTAAATGTGGGCCAGTTGACCAACCGGTAGAACCAACGTAACCAATTACATCGCCAACTGCTACCGCAGCACCCACTCTGGTATTAAAACGAGAAAGGTGTGCATACATGCTTGACATTCCACCACCGTGATACATGATCACCACGTTTCCATACGCCCGCAAACTTGTCACTGCTGTCACTACCCCAGTTGCAGTTGCATAAATCGGAGTTCCGGTTGGAGCGGCTAAGTCGATTCCGGTATGGCAAGAGCGATAACCATAAACCGGGTGACGCCTTGGGCCAACGCTTTGGCTTAATCGCGCACCATTAACTGGCCAGAATAATTCACCTGGTCTACTACCAGAGAATCCACCTCTAAGCCTAGCTAATTGTCGTAAACGTTCTTGTTCTTTTTTTAATTCTTCATATCGCTGCCTAATTGCTTCGCGATCTTTTTCAGCTTTTTTAAGTGCCGCCTGTTGTCGATCAATTAAAGCTTGTACCTCTTGCTCTGCTTTGCGAGCCTTAGCAGCAGCTTGTTCTGCTGTCGCGAGCTTTCCTTCTAATTTAATTTTCTGTGCAGTTACTGCATCTTGTTCAGCCTGTAGCCTTGCTTGAATATTTGTTAACTCTTTTAATACCTTGTCTTGATTTTGCATATAACTTTGCATCGTCATCATGCTGCGAGTGAAATCATTAGGATCAGTTGAGTTAAGCAAAATATCTAAAGTAGAAAGCGGACCTTGCAAGTAAAGATCTCTTGCCACGTCCCCAACAAAACCTAAATTAGTTTCATATCTAAATTGGGTATCACCCAGTTTGGCTTCTAACTCTGCTAACAGTGCTTCAGCTCGCGCTACTTCATCTCTTGCCACACCCAACTCGCGACGGGCTTCACGCAAGGCTGCTTCAGCGGCAGGAAGTTTGGCTTGAACTTCTTTTAATTCAATCGCTGCTTCATTTACCGCCTCACTCGCAGCATTGAGGTCTTCTTGTGCAGCAGCGACTTGGTCATCAACGCTGGTGCTGACTGCATTAGCGGAATAGCTAATACCCATCAAAATTGCGATCGCCACAATCAATGCAGCGAATTTTCGAAGTGGGCGCAAGATTGGCTCCTATTCGATTCGCAAATTAATTAGTTCAGTGCTTCAAATAACACCTGTAACTTTTGTACCACAAGCGTATCGCATTTTCCAAGCACCGCAGTCGGCGCTGTTGGCTATTTATGCACGTAAATGACGGCTAATCCCAAACCACGATGCAATTAATGCCAAACCTAATCCTGCTCCACTTGAGAT
>CAZXCT010000040.1:0-11450 GCA_964639395.1 uncultured Bifidobacterium sp. | reverse complement strand
TGACCGTCGCGATAGGTAATTAACTCAACATCTTTTCCGAGTGCCTTCATATCGGCTAGTGCCTTTTCAGACCAAGCAATATCGCAGGTGTCATCAAGCGTGCCGTGATGAATTAAAATTGGATCGTTCACATTTTCATAAAATTTTTCAGCAGAAAGATTTGACCAAAACTCTGGGCTTTCATCAGGAGTTCCATAGGCTGCGTACACCGGCTCGTATCTATCTGGATTATCTATTCCCCAACGATTAAAGTTTTGCATGTAGTTTGGACTAACTGGGGCGTAAAGCACAATCGCATCAAATAAATCAGGCTTCACCACAGAAACGTTATAGCCAATCCCTCCACCCATTGACCTACCCAAATAACCTATGCGGGTTTTATCAATTTGTGCGATGTCAGAATCTAAAAGTGCTAATGCGGCATTTATTACGTCATCGGTATAACCCAATCTAAAATGCAACATATTATTTGGGTCATCATCACTAGCAGCGTGATTTCGGTAGTCAGTATGTAAAACTATAAATCCATTTTTTGCCAGGTAGTCTTGTTCGCGCTTTAACCCACGCCCAATGGTGTAGATGGCTGGATCGATATAACCATGACCAAGTACTAGCGCTGGGAATGGACCCTCACCTTTTGGAATATTTAAAATTCCAGAAATACTAAACTCACCACTCTGATAGGTAATTTGATAACGCGTATACGCGGCATTGTCACTCTCGATTTTTCCGAGAGTTAAGTCTTTACCTATATATTCCTTTTCCATTAAACCGGGCAGTGAAACTGGATGTGCGGGAGTTTTTGTTGGAGTTGGCGACGGGGAGGCCGTTGCTGAGGCGGTGGCAGTCACAGTTGCTTGGGCTACATCGGTTTCACTAGAAACTTCAGAACAAGCAGTGAGCAAAAAAACTAAAACTAGTGAACTCGCAAAATATTTCATGTATCTAGAGTACGGGTTTGGGTCGATTAGGCAAGTTCAGGTGAATACACCGTGGCAACACCGTCACGAGCAAAACCCAGCAGGGTTAAACCGAAAGTTTTAGCTGTCTCAACCGCAAGTGAGGTTGGGGCACTTACCGCCACTAAAGCGCTTATTCCCGCGGCAACTGCTTTTTGTACTATTTCAAATCCGCCCCGTCCTGAAATTACTAAGGCGTAGCCTGAAAGTGGAATCTTGTTTTGCATCAGCGCATAACCAATTACTTTATCGACTGCGTTGTGTCGACCAACGTCTTCTCGAACCACCTCAAACTCAGCGGCCGGGTTTACTAAACCTGCAGCATGTAAACCACCAGTCTTTAAAAAAATATTTTGTTTATCTTTCATTTTTTCGGGCAGACCCGCGAGTAATTCTAAATCAAATTTATTTGCCACAACTTTAGAGATTCCGCGTTTTTCTAAATCTTCAATTTGAGTTGATCCACAAATTCCGCAAGCACTAGAAATAGTGAATCTTCGCTCAAGTTGTCTAGTTGCGGCAGGAGCCAATGGGTTTACATGTGCCACAACAACATTTTCGGCTTCTCGAGGTGTGAGCTGTGGATCCTTGCAACTTGTGATTGCAATTAAATCTTCGCGATTTCTTAATAATCCTTCTGACCAAAGAAAACCGGCGGTTAATTCAAGATCGTTTCCGGGGGTACGCATTGTTATAGCAAGTCGAGAAGTTTCGTTGGCACTTTCAACACGAATTTCTAAGGGCTCTTCGCCAACAACCTGATCAAGTTTTGTTCCGCTTTTGTTCGTTCTGGAAACTTGGATCCGATTTATGGCAGAGGGGAGTTTTTCGCTGGTCAAAAGTGCCCGCTATTTTTCGCTAGTCCAAGTACCACTTTTACCA
Source organism: uncultured Bifidobacterium sp. (assembly GCA_964639395.1). Lineage (GTDB taxonomy): Bacteria > Actinomycetota > Actinomycetes > S36-B12 > UBA5976 > ATZT02. The sequence goes on along the minus strand of CAZXCT010000040.1, from coordinate 9,609 downwards.
CCAGTTTTTTCTATCAGACGTACGCTTTCAATAGTTGCAGACTTGTCTACCGCTTTAACCATATCTATTGCGGTTAAGGCAGCGATTGAAACTGCAGTGAGTGCTTCCATTTCTACACCGGTTCTATCAGTGGATTTAACTATGGCTGTAATAGAAATTGATTCATTTTTAATTTCGACGACTACTTCAACCCCGCTAATTGCTAAGGGATGACACAGTGGAATTAATTCACTAGTTTTTTTCGCCGCCATTATGCCGGCAAGCCGAACTGTAGAAAATAAATCACCCTTTGGTAAATTTTTTGAATTTATTAAGGTGATCACCGATTGGTTCACCTTAACTATGCCGTGTGCCGTAGCGGATCTTTTGGTGACTTCTTTATTAGTTATGTCAACCATTCTTACTTCACTAGCATCGTTTAGGTGAGTGAAAGCATCATTCATTAGATGAACCCTTAACTTCTTCTACGAGCGCTTCAATTTGTGAGATTTTTTCAGATATTTCAGCAGCAGATAAATTATTTTTGCCGGCTAAAAAGCCAAGTAAAAAAGTTGTCAAAGGAGCCGCCTTACGCTCAATGGCATGTGCAACTTCACGGGTCAGATTTAAAATTTGCTCTGAATTTAAAATGTCTTCATCAAGTTGAAACTTTTTTATTAAAACTTTTACCCATTCTTCTGTCATAGGTTCCTTCTCGTCGACTAGTGCTAAGGCATGAAAATAATCTGACCAGGTATCAATATCCCACACCTTTGGGGTGGATATCTCGAGAGTGGCCAGATTGAAGCATTCTAGTAACTTTCTCAAAGAAATATTTACCCCCTTTGATTCTGCAAGGGATTGTTTTAAAGTTTCGCGCTTAACACAACTAGCAAGGGGTTGAAAGTTTTCTCCGATTTTGAGCCAAGCACCTATTGGGTGGCGCAAAGCTAACTGAGTGAGATCTGAGACGTAATTTGCAATGAAAGGTTGATCTGCTGCCAAGAGCAAAACATAATCGCTTTCTATTTCACTTAAGCAAGACCAGACTCCGACTGCCGGCCCGCCAGCTAGCGATAAGTCTTTAATCACCGTGATGTTAGGAAAACTAAATTGGTGGTGTGATGCCACAAATACTCTGCCTACTGCACTTGCTAGCACCCACTCAAAAATTGACTTATCTGCCAGTGGAAGTAAAAACTTATCTTGCGAATTCATGCGTGATGATTTGCCACCAGCAATGATTAAGGTGTCAATCGCATTCATATAGTCACAGTTTGGCAGATAAAAAATTATCTAATACGGTTATCCCTATGAATGCAGCATCGATCCTTAAAAACCCCACTTGGCACCAGGCGAGAACCGCTGCTCATCAAGCAGCCGATCTGTGCGCTGAAATAAAAGTTGAATTAGCGAAAGCAATTGGACTTACGCTGGCTTTTGATTTGAGCTCACTACATCCGCTTCCTCCATTCAATACCGCCATGATGGATGGCTATGCGGTAAAAGGTGATTCACCTTGGAAAATAACGGGAGAAGTTTTAGCCGGCAATTTTACAAAAGAAGTATCAGCCGGAGAGGCAATTGTAATTGCAACTGGTGCGCAGGCGCCCGATAGTGCAGATTTTGTAATTAAGCATGAGGATGTAAATGTCACCGGAGAATTTGTTGTACCTAAAGCTGGCATCACCCCAACGATGCGACAACATATTCGACCAATCGGTGATGAAGGTGATGAATCAGAAATAGTTTTACCTAAAGGTACGCGGATCAATCCGGTAACAGCTGGGCTAGCAGCAGCCTGTGGTTGGGATGAGATAAATGTTTTTTCTGCTCCTGTTGTGGACTTCATAGTTTCAGGCGATGAATTATTATCAGCGGGTTTGCCAGCTAATGGAAAAATAAGAGATTCTTTAAGTTTACAAATTCCAAAGTGGATTGATTCAGTTGATGCAATAACTGGTAGCAGTTATCAAATTAAAGATGATTTATTAGAAACAATTTCAACAATTAAAAAATGCACAGGAAACCTGATTTTAACTACCGGTGGAACTGCCGCAGGGAATGTTGACTTTATGCATCAGGCGCTTAATGAGTGTGGATTTGAGTTAGTAATAGATCAAGTTGCAGTAAGGCCAGGCCATCCAATGTTTCTAGCAAAAAATAAAAATGGACAATTTTTAGCAGGTCTACCTGGTAACCCACTGGCAGCAGCAGTTAGTTTTTTAACTTTGGCACAGCCAGTAATTGAAAAAATGCAAGGAAGAGGGCTAACCAAACTAAGTAAAGGTACTTTGAATTCTTCTGCTCATACTTCAAAAAAAGAAATGAGATTATTTCCGGTGCAAGTATTCAATCAAGAAGTATTGCCGCAGCAATTTTGGGGATCGATGATGTTACGTGGGCTTGCTACTAGTACTCATATCGCTGTGATTGAACCAGACAAAGGAAAGGCAGGTGAGAGTGTAGAACTTTTGGCATTACCTTGGAAAGTTTAAATTTGCGGCAAAACTTTTAAAATCAATTCATCTAATTCAGCCGGCTCATTTTGTGCCAAAACTTTTAGCTCTAAAATCATGGCTGGAGTCCAGAAAGACTTCAAATGAGTCACGGTAGCTGACTGCGCATCAGATCGATTTTTTAAATTTGCGGCAATTTGATTTGCCATTCTTTTTAAAGCGAGCTCAGACATTTCTAGATAATTCTTGCATTTTTGAATCGACTTCACTTGCCGAAATGGTTTCTTTTGGCCCAACTAAGGTAGGCATTACTTCTACTGCAGTTACTTTGTACTCAGGACAATTAGTTGCCCAATCAGAAAATTCAGTAGTAATAACATTGGCGCCACTAACTGGAAAGTGGAAAGTTGTATAAACCACACCAGGTGGTACGTCATCAGTTAAATCTGCTCGCAAGGTAGTTTCGCCAACTCGGCTAGCGAGTTTGACCCAAGATTCGTGGGTGATGCCTCGTGCCTCTGCATCCGATGGGTGTATTTGAAGTAAATCCTCACTCGCCCAAGTGATATTTTTTGTCCTACGAGTTTGGGCACCAACGTTATATTGCGAAAGCACGCGTCCGGTAGTTAAAAGCAGTGGGAATTTTCTGGTGGTGCGCTCTTCGGTTGGAACGTAATGAGTCTCCATAAATTGGCCCTTGCCCCGGACAAATTGATCAACGTGCATGATCGGAGTTCCGTCAGGGTTAGCTTCATTGCAAGGCCATTGCACGCTACCGACTTTGTCTAAGTGAGCGAAAGATACGCCTTTAAATGTGGGGGTAACTTGGGCAATTTCATCCATAATGTCTGCGGCGCTTTTATAATTCATTTCGTATCCGAGCGCTTTAGATAATTCAGCAACAATTTGCCACTCTTGTTTTAGTGTTTTTGCGGCCATCACGGGGCGCACTCTATTTATTCTGCGTTCGGCATTTGTAAAAGTGCCATCTTTTTCTAAGAAAGAAGTACCAGGCAAAAATACATGGGCGAATTGTGCTGTTTCATTTAAGAATAAATCTTGAACTATTACTAAATCCATGGAGACGAGTGCAGCTTTTACATGCTTGGTGTTTGGATCAGATTGCGCGATATCTTCACCTTGTACAAAGAGTGCTTTAAATTCACCAACAATTGCTGCATCCAACATATTAGGAATACGCATACCAGGGGTTGCTTGCAATTCGGTCCCCCAGAGTATTTCAAACTGTTCACGAACTACATCATCTGAAACATGTCGATAACCTGAAAATTCATGAGGGAATGACCCCATGTCGCATGCGCCTTGAACGTTATTTTGACCTCGCAACGGATTGACACCGACACCTTCGCGTCCGATGTTTCCTGTTGCCATCGCTAAATTCGCAATACCCATAACCATGGTTGAACCTTGAGAATGTTCGGTAACACCTAAGCCGTAATAAATCGCAGCATTTTTTGCGCTGGCATAAAGTCGGGCAGCGGCACGAATTTCTTCTGCTGGCACACCGGCAATAGTTTCTACCACCTCTGGGCTATTTTCTGGTAATTTTATAAATGCTTCCCACTTTTTAAAAGCAGTAACATCGCATCTTTCATTTATAAAATCCCAATCAATTAAATTTTCGCTGGCAATAACATGTCCGAAAGCATTTATCATTGCAACGTTTGTGCCAGGCAACAATGGCAAGTGATGAGCTGCTTTTATGTGCGCGGATTGAACTAAGTCAATTTTTCTAGGGTCCATAATGATAATTTGTGCACCTTGACGAAGTCGGCGCTTCATTCGTGAAGCAAAAACTGGATGAGCGTCTGTTGGATTTGCCCCAATCAGAAGAATCACATCAGTTTTCTCTACCGACTTAAAATCCTGGGTACCAGCAGAAGTTCCAAAAGTTTGTTTTAATCCGTATCCGGTTGGGCTATGACAAACTCTGGCACAGGTGTCAACATTATTGTTACCAAAAGCAGCCCGCACCATTTTTTGTACAACATAAACTTCTTCATTTGTACAGCGTGAAGATGTTATTCCACCGATACTGTGTTGACCATATTTTGTTTGAATAGTTTTTAATTTGTTAGCGGTAAAGTTAATTGCCTCTTCCCACGTTACATCTGTCCAAGCATCGGTAATTGATTCACGTATTTTTGGTGTCAGCACTCGATCAGGATGTGAAGCGTAACCCCAAGCAAATCTGCCTTTTACGCATGAATGCCCCTCGTTTGCACCACCGTTTTTGTAAGGCACCATTCTTACTAATTCATCACCACGTAATTCAGCTTTGAAAGAACAGCCCACACCGCAATAGGCGCAAGTGGTAATTACTGAACGGTTAGGCATTCCAAGGTCAACCACTGACTTCTCTTCTAGTGTTGCGGTTGGACACGCTTGTACGCAGGCGCCGCATGAAACACATTCGCTACTAAGAAAATCTTTACCACCTGGAGAAACTTTCGAATCAAATCCTCTACCTTCAATTGTTAAGGCAAAAGTCCCCTGCACTTCATCGCAGGCTCTTACGCATCGAGAACAAACAATGCATTTTGATTCATCAAAATTAAAGTATGGATTTGAACTATCAGTAGGCGCGGATAAATGATTTTTACCTTCATAGCCGTAGCGAACTTCTCTCAAGCCGACAACCCCAGCCATATCTTGCAATTCGCAATCCCCGTTAGCGGGGCAAGTTAAACAATCAAGGGGATGATCAGAAATATATAATTCCATTACGTTTTTTCTGATTTTTTCTACTTTTTGTGTTTGCGTTCTGACAACCATTCCCGCTTCTACCGGTGTTGTGCACGAAGCAGGAGTGCCTTTGCGCCCGTCTATCTCAACTACACAAAGACGACAAGATCCAAAAGATTGCAATGAATCGGTCGCACAAAGCTTTGGGATCGAGGTTTCTAGCATTTTTGCGGCGCGCATAACTGAGGTACCCAGAGGCACGGTAATTGGCTGACCATCAATTGTGAGTGTGACTGATTGGGTTGATTTGCTCGCCGGTGTACCAAAATCTGTCTCTTTAATTAGCGACATTTGCCACCTCTTTCGCTAGCCCAAAATCTTGCGCAAAATGTTTTAAAGCACTTCTTACCGGCAACGGCGTCAATCCACCCATAGCGCATAAAGATCCATCAGTCATAGTGTCGCACAAGTCAATGAGTAAGTTTAGATTTTCTTGCTTATTTTCATTATTAAGAATTTTATCAATTACTTCAACACCCCTGGTTGATCCAATTCGACACGGAGTGCACTTGCCACACGATTCGGCCGCACAAAATTCCATCGCAAAGCGAGCTTGTGCACCCATATCAACAGTGTCATCAAAAATTACGATTCCACCATGGCCCAACATTCCACCACGGGCTAGCAAGGATTCGTAATCTAAAGCTGTCGCAAATAATTCATTCGGAAAATAAGCCCCCAGCGGGCCACCGATTTGAACCGCCTTAATGGGTCGCTGAGTGTTTGTACCCAAGGCAAACTTGTTTAGTAAATCATTTAGTGAGATGCCGAAAGCCAACTCAACAATTCCGCCCTGCTTCACGTTTCCGGCTAATTGAAATACTTGGGTGCCTAAAGATTTACCCGATCCAAAGGATCTATAAAAATCTGCACCCTCACTTAAAATAATTGGGGCAGTAGCAAGCGTTAGTACATTATTTATAACTGTAGGTTTACCAAAAAGTCCGTTGATGGCTGGCAGTGGAGGCTTGGGCCGCACCATACCTCGTTTACCTTCTAAGCTTTCTAACATTGCGGTTTCTTCGCCACAAACATATGATCCAGCACCAACAACTACCGTTAAATCAAATTCAAAATTTGAATCTAAAACTTTTTCACCAAGCAGTCCAAAATCTCTAGCATTAATGACTGCGGATTTAAGAGTTGAGATGGCGTCTGGATATTCGCTTCTTACGTAAATAAATCCTTTCGTTGCCCCTACGGCAATTGCTGCGATTGTCATACCTTCTATTAATAAGTAAGGATCACCTTCCATCAGCATGCGATCAGCGAATGTTCCGCTATCGCCTTCATCTGCATTTGCACAGATATATTTTTGGTCAGATTCAGTTTGGCGAACAGTGTTCCATTTAATACCAGCAGGAAACCCCGCGCCACCTCTTCCGCGAAGTCCTGATTCGGTAATTAAAGTAGTGATTTGCTCTTGCGGCAGTGTTAGCGCTTTGCGCAATCCAACTAAACCACCATGCCGCTCATAATCTGCTAAATCAAGCGGGTCGATAACTCCAACTCTTTTAAAAGTTAATCTCTGTTGGTTTTTGAGCCAAGGATATTCAGAAACAATTCCCATACTTAATTGGTGATTTTGAGAATTAATGAAATCCTTTTCAAATAAATCTTTTACGTCTTCAACTGAAACTGGGCCAAAGCCAAATCGTCCTTCAGTAGTTTCTACCTCTACTAGGGGCTCTAGCCATAACATTCCTCGAGAGCCATTTCTAATTATTTTTACATCTAGTTGTTTTTGATTGGCAATTCTTACTATTTCATCTGCTACTTGGTCGGCACCCACAGATTTACTAGCAGCATCTTTTGGAATGTAAATTTTTACTTGACTCATCAAATATCTAACTCTTTATTTATTAATTGCTTTAACTTGGAAGTTGTTAGTCGACCATGTAAGACATTGTTGATTAAGGCAGTTGGGCCCAAAGCACAATTACCTAGGCAGTAAACACCTTCAAGCTCAACTGCATCGGGGTTATGCACATTTATTTTTACGCCCATGGCGCTTTCGCACTCTTTAGCAAATTCTCGGACTCCATTTGCTTGACAGGCTTCTGCAACACAAAGTTTCACACTAACTTTAGCGGCAGGAGTATCTCTTAAATCTGTGTAATACGTCATTACTCCGTGTACATCTGCTTTAGATACATTGCAAACTTGTGCAATTAGCTCAATCGCTTCGTGAGGAATGTACCCAAATTCATTTTGGACCATTTGTAGATTTGGCAATATTAAATTTGATGCTTGCGATTCTAAAATGGCACGAGCAACCTCAAGCGACCAGATTCGGTAACTATTGATGGTTTGGCTCATATTCCCTCTTTGATTATTAACTATTTTAAGTAGTTAATAATCTCACCCCACGCTCATGGTGTGCAACTACCGATACAAATGCGTTTATTAGATATTGTGGAGATAACAAACTGAGGATTCATCATATGGAACAGATTCAAGATTTAAAAGCCCCGACCAATGTGGTTACAAATATCACCGTGGATCTTGGCCCAAGAAATAGACTCACTACATTTTTTAGATTAGTGCTTGCCGTTCCGGCCATAATTATTGTTGCGCTACTTTCGGGTGGTAGCTGGTCTGGCATGGTAACTACAACTTATGTAATTACTTTGCCTGTTATTTTGTTACTACTATTTTTTGGTTTTTATCCAAGATTTATGATTATATTCGCATTTGCGCTTCAGACATTTAATACAAAATTAGGTTCTTATTTACTTTTTTTGAGAGACGATTACCCAAGTTTTCGACAAGAGTCACATACGTATTTGCTTTACCCAGATGTCGCTGAAGGTAAAAACTTAAACCGGTGGCTGCCGTTAGTGAAATGGTTTTTAGCAATACCGCACTTTATACTTTTAGCGCTAGCAATTATCCCGATAGTTCTAGTATGGATATACACCTGGATTTATATCTTGGTAACAACAAATTATCCAGTTAAAGTTGCACCATTTACTTATTGGTACGTGGATTACAACAATCGAGTAACTGGATACGCATTAACATTAGTTAGCGATAAATATCCGTCAATTAAGTAATTACTCTGGGACTGGCCGCTCAGTGTTTGTTATTTCTTTGTTAGGTACAAAGTAGGCAGCAATTAGACCTAGCACCATCAAACCTGCTGCAAGTAAAAAAATTATTGACAACGAATCTGTAAATCCATCTAAGATTGGCCTGACTAATAACGGATCTGAGGTAGCAATCCAACTGCTGTCGTCTAGTGCTGATTCACCAGTTCTAATTTGTTCAATTTGATTTAATGTTGTTATATTCTCTGGATTAGCTAATGCGGCCTGAAACTGCTCGTTGTTACTTACTTCGGCAAACCTTTGCGCTGATTGTACGGAGATTTGTCCAAACAATATTGATAAAAATATTGCTGTTCCCATAGTTGCGCCTAGTTGACGGTAAAGCGTAACGGAAGAAGTCGCAACCCCCATGTCGGCTTTTGGTACGGTATTTTGTGCCGCAATTAAAGTCGGCTGCATAACAAAACCTAAGCCAACACCAAAGATCGTAGTAATCACTGCAACGTATATATAAGTAGTATCAGGATTTACTGCGGCTGCAAATAAGAAACTAATTGTTAACAATATGGTGCCGAAAATCGGAAACTTTCGGTATCTGCCTGTTTTTGAAATAGTACGACCGGCGACTACTGAGCCAATGGCAATACCAAAAGTTAGTGGTAAAAGCTGTAAACCTGCTTCAGTTGGGGTGGCACCTTTTACGATTTGTAAATACAGCGGAACTGTAACCAACCCGCCAAACATGGCAACGCCCGTTAGCGCAGCCACAATTGAAATAAATGTAAATGTTTTATCTCTAAACAAACGCATAGGGATTAAGGCTGCGTCCTTCATTTTTATTTCTATCAAGACAAATATGACTAAGCCAACAACGCCAACAGTTAGTGTTAAAAGTGAATTAAAAGAACTCCAACCCCATTTTGAGCCTTGTTCTGCTAATAGAAGTAATGGCACTAATCCAATTGTGATAAATGCTGCACCCCACCAATCAATACGATGAGGTGTTTTGTTTACTTTTAAAATTTTGAGTGTTCGATTCACTACCACTAGAGCAAAAATCCCGATTGGAACATTCACCAAAAATACCCAGCGCCAACCAGTGATTGAGAGAATACTCACCTGTCCAGCTAAGAACCCGCCAATGATTGGGCCCAATACGCTGGCGGATCCAAACACAGCGATGAAATATGCCTGGTATCGAGAACGCTCTCTTGGTGGAACGATGTCACCAATAATTGCTAAAGCGAGAACAAATAATCCACCAGCACCCAAAACGTTAATTGACCTCAAGCTAGCTAATTGATACATAGACTTTGCAAATGCGCTTAATAAAGATCGAAGAATAAAAATAGATA
>CAZXCT010000039.1:0-11544 GCA_964639395.1 uncultured Bifidobacterium sp. | reverse complement strand
AAAACTCGCCCTTTAAAACCTTTCCGCGGTGCAAATAAAGACCCGGAACTGGTTGTTGCACGTCGTCAACCTCAATCACAGAACCATCTGCTAATTCGATACGTCCGCCATCTGCTAACTGACCGCCACCTTCTGCATAAAAAGGGGTACGATCTGCTGCAAATTCAATTTCGTCACCCGCTTTTACATTTGAAACTAATTCCCCAGTTTTAAGAAAACCTTTAAGTGAGATTTCTGCTTCTACTTGTGAGTAACCAATAAAGGCGGTTGGCCCCGCCAAGTCGGCTAACTTTCTGTACTGACCGGTATCAGCTAGGCCACTTTTTCGTGTTTTTGCATCTTTTTTGGCTCGATCTTTTTGCTGATTCATTAATTCTTTAAACCCGGCTTGATCAACACTCAAGCCGGCTTCTTGCGCCATCTCTAAAGTTAAATCAATTGGAAACCCATAAGTATCGTGTAACTCAAATGCTTTATCGCCTGATAATTGTTTTGCAGCAGACTTTTTAATGTCACTTGCCGCGATATCAAAAATCTGGGTGCCGGCTTTTAATGTTTTTATGAACGATTCTTCTTCATTTTCCGCGGTCTCTAAGATGCGTGATTGCTCAGATTTCAATTCAGGGTATTGCGGGCTCATGGCTTTTATGCTGGATGAAATCAGCTCATTCATAACTAAATCTTCGGTGCCTAATAATCGCATGTTTCTAATTACGCGTCTCATCATTCGACGCAAGACATAACCACGACCCTCATTAGACGGCACCACCCCATCAGCAATTAAAAAGTTTGCTGTGCGTGTGTGATCTGCAATAACACGCAGCCTGATATCGTCTACATTGTTTGCACCATATTTTTTATTAACTAAACCAGCAGCACGATCTAAAATAATTTTTGTAGTATCAATTTCATAAATATTGTCTACCCCTTGCAAAATTGCCGCCATTCGCTCTAACCCCATGCCGGTGTCAATATTTTTACTTGGCAGCTCGCCCAAAATTGGAAAACTATCTTTACCGCCGCCTTCACCTCTTAGGTATTGCATAAAAACAAGATTCCAAACTTCTAAATATCTTTCTTCATCGGCAATCGGGCCGCCATCTTTACCAAATTCTTTGCCACGATCAAAATAGATTTCTGAACAAGGACCACACGGACCCGGCACGCCCATTGACCAGTAATTGTCTGCCATTCCCCGTCGTTGAATGCGCGCTTCTGGTATCCCAACTTGATTCTTCCAAATTTCATACGATTCTTCATCATCAAGATAAATCGTCACCCATAAAAGATTTGGATCAAATCCGTATCCACCTTTTGAGGTTGAATTAGTTAAGAGCTCCCAAGCAAATTTGATGGCACCTGCTTTGAAGTAATCACCAAAAGAAAAGTTACCTGCCATTTGAAAAAATGAACCGTGGCGCGTTGTTTTGCCTACTTCTTCAATATCCAAAGTTCTTACACACTTTTGCACAGAAGTAGCGCGTTGATAGGGCGGAGCGACTTCACCTAGAAAGTAAGGTTTAAAAGGGACCATTCCTGCGTTAACTAGCAACAATGTCGGATCATTTGCAATCAGAGAAGCAGAAGGCACTACCGTGTGATTTTGCTTAGCAAAATAATCTAGAAACCGCTGGCGAATTTCAGCCGATTCCATTTAAACCTCTTTGCAAAGAACTATTCAACAATCACTTACCTTAGTGCCTGCTTAATTCGTTCCCATAATTCGGCGAGACGTGATTCATCCCCACGTTCTTTAGGCTGATAATAAGTTCGGTTCTTTAAGTCATCGGGCAAATATTGTTGCGGCGCCACCCCTTGCTCAAAATCGTGGGCGTATTTGTACCCTAGCCCCGCACCTGTTGCGCGCGATGCCGGAAGTGAGCCGTCACGTAAATGATCTGGAACTTGCGTCCCTAAGCCATCTCGCACGTCAGCTAATGCTTGATCAATCGCCAGGTATGCCGAATTTGATTTTGGTGCCAACGCAAGTGATATCACCGCTTGCGACAAAATAATTCTTGCTTCGGGCCAACCCACTAGCGCTACCGCTTGGGCGGCAGTAGTTGCAATTGTCAAAGCTTTTGGATCAGCCAGCCCGATATCTTCACTCGCGGAAATAATTAGTCTGCGCGCGATGAACTTTGGATCCTCCCCTGATTCGATCATTCGTGCTAAATAATGTAAAGCACCATCGACATCACTACCTCTAATGCTTTTTATAAAGGCACTAGCCACGTCATAATGCACACTCGATGATTTGTCATAGCGCAGCGCACTTCTTTGTAAAGCATCTTGCATATCAGATAGTTCAATGACTTGACTTGCACGCATTTGCGCAATCGCGCTGGCAGCCTCTAATCCCACCAACGCTCGCCTCGCATCACCTGAACTAAATCGAATTAGATGATCTTTAGCGGTAGTTTGCAGTTCATAGCCCAACAGGCCCTTCTCGTGAGTAAAGGCACGATCAATCAAAATGCTTAAATCCTCGTCCGCCAAAGACTTTACGTTGAGAGTTATGGCACGACTTAACAAAGCAGAATTAATAGAAACCGAAGGATTTTCAGTTGTTGCGCCAACTAAGGTAATCCAACCTTCTTCGACTGCTTGCAGCAAAGTGTCTTGTTGAGTTTTACTAAAACGATGTATTTCATCAATAAATAAAATACTGCCGCGACCGCGGGCAAAGCGACTTCGCGCTAAATCGATGGCAGCCCTTACTTCTTTTACTCCGCTTGAGGTGGCTGAAAGCTCACTAAACCAAGAATCAGATTCACTTGCTAAAACTTGCGCCAAAGTAGTTTTGCCGGTGCCGGGGGGCCCATAAAAAATTATCGAAGTAATGCTTGAGTTATTTGCTTTGGCAGCTTGCGTAATACGTCGTAAAGGTGAATCAACGCCAGTGAGATGAGCTTGTCCAACTACTTCTTCAAATGTGTTTGGTCGCAAGCGTGCCGCTAAGGGTGCTTGCTTACTATCTGAACTACTTTCGGGTGAGTCGAACATGCTTTGTGACATTTTTTTACGAATCGCTAGCAGATTTAACTGCGTCTATTCCAGCTTCTTTTCTTTGTTGTTTCGTGATTGTGGTGGGAGCCCCTGTTAAAGGATCAACCCCATTTCCACTCTTTGGAAACGCAATCACATCTCTAATGCTTTGCGATTTGGTTAATAACATCACTAAACGATCCCAGCCAATTGCGATGCCGCCGTGTGGGGGCGGTCCGTATTTAAACGCCTCAAGTAAAAAGCCAAATTTATCTTGCTGTTCTGCTTCGCTGATACCTAATATTTTAAAGACGTCCGCTTGCACTTTAGGATCATGAATACGAATTGACCCGCCACCTATTTCGTTGCCATTTAAAACAATGTCATAAGCCCACGCCAAAGCGTTTTCAGGATCTTTGGTAAAAGTATCTAGTGATTGCGTATTAGGCGAGGTAAATGGATGGTGCACTGCCGTCCAAGCTGAATTTGAATTATCATCAACAATTTTTTCAAACATTGGTGCATCTACTACCCAAACAAACTTCCATTCATCCGCATTTAGTAATCCACTTCGTTCAGCAATTTCAACGCGTGCCATACCTAAAAGGGACTGACTGGCAGACTTCTCACCGGCCGCAAAAAATACCGCGTCGCCTAATTTTGCCCCTACCGCCTGCATTAAACCATCGCGCTCTTGCTCAGAAATATTTTTTGCAACCGGCCCGCCAATCGTGCCGTCGGTTGCAAAAGTTACGTAGGCCAATCCTTTGGCGCCACGTTGCTTAGCCCATTCTTGCCAAGCATCAAATTGTCGCCGGGGGCTATCAGCCCCTGCCGGCATAACTACCGCCCCAACATATTCAGATTGAAAAACTCTAAAAGGAGTTTGGGCAAAATATGTAGTTAAATCAACTAGCTCTAAACCAAAGCGTAAATCTGGCTTATCTGATCCATATCTATCCATAGCATCGCGATAAGTGATCCGACCAATTGCCGGGATCTCATAATCAAGAATCTCACGCCAAATTTCACGTAAAATTAACTCGGCAACTTCAATAACTTCTTCTTGCGAGACGAAAGACATTTCAATATCTAATTGAGTGAATTCTGGTTGACGATCTGCTCGAAAATCCTCGTCGCGATAGCAGCGCGCGATTTGGTAATAGCGTTCCATGCCGCCCACCATCAATAACTGTTTAAATAGTTGCGGTGATTGCGGTAAGGCGTACCACTCACCTGGCTGCAATCGAACTGGCACCAAGAAGTCCCGTGCCCCCTCCGGGGTAGATCTAGTGAGGGTGGGTGTTTCAATTTCAACAAAATCTAACCGGTATAACAGATCTCGCGTTACGTGCGAAACTTTGTTTCGAACTCTTAAGTTATCGCCGGGGCCGTCTGGGCGCCTTAAATCTAAGTAACGATATTTCAACCTAGTATCTTCGCCCACCGAGATGAATTGGTCGATTTGAAAAGGTAATGGCTGACTCGCTGACAAAATATTTACTTGTTTAACTTCAATTTCAATCTCACCGGTTGTTAAATCTTTATTTTCATTACCGGCCGGGCGCATCATCACGATGCCATCAATAGATACGCAAGTTTCTGGCTTGAGGTTATGCGCGGTTTGTTCGTCATGTACCACTATTTGAATTGTGCCGGAGGCGTCTCTTAAATCAAAAAATGCGACCCCGCCGTGATCACGACGACGAGCTACCCAGCCGGCCAGCGTTACGCTTTCGCCCGCATTGATTGCTCTTAACGCATCAACTACGTGAGTCCTCAGCAACTTTTACGTTCCTATCTAATAAAGATTAAATTCGTTGAGAGAAAAACTCAACTAACTGATCTAATGGCACATCCTGTTGGGTAGAAGTTGTTAAATCTTTTACCTGCACACTGGCGGCAGCCATTTCAGCTTCGCCTAACAATACCGCGTACTTAGCCCCGCTACGATCGGCTGCTTTTAAAGCGCCTTTCAGTGACTTCTCTTCATAACTAATATCAGTGATGATTGAGTTTTGGCGCAAGCGATCGACCAGATTTACCGCAAAAGATTTAGTAGATTCACCCAGCCAAATCACAAATACCTTTACTTGATTTGGATTTGGTAATTCAATCTTTTCTTGCTGACAGGCCATTAAAGTGCGGTCAACCCCGATACCAAAACCAATACCAGAAATATCAGCACCACCAATCGCCTTCATCAATCCGTCGTAACGTCCACCGCCACCAATCCCCGATTGGGCACCTAATAAAGGATGGTCAAATTCAAAAGTGGTTCCGGTGTAGTAGTCCAACCCCCGCACCAAATCTGGTTTAGGAATAAAAGCAATATCTAAATCACGCAGCTGATTTTCAACGGCGGCATGAAACGATTTACAACTCTCACACAAATGATCACTGATTGCCGGTGCGCCCACTAACTGCGCTTTTACCTCTGGCCTTTTATCGTCCAAAACTCGTAACGGATTTTGCTTGACGCGTAATTGGGTATCTTCATCTAAACTTAATTTATTGAGAAATTTCACTAATACCTCGCGATACTGCGAACGACAATCGGCACAACCTAGGCTATTTAAAAATAATTGATATTTATTTAGCCCTAAAGATTTAAATGCGCGATCTGCTACCGCAATTACTTCGGCATCTAATGCCGGGTCTTTTGCCCCAACCGCTTCAATGCCAACTTGCTGAAGTTGACGATAACGTCCGTGATGTGGGCGCTCGGCTCTAAAAAATGGCCCGGCATAACAAAGCTTTACCGGCAATGCTGCTTTATCTAATGAGTGCTCAGCAATTAACCGCATTACCCCGGCCGTGCCCTCGGGCCGTAAAGCTAAATTTCTATCGCCACGATCAGTGAAGGTATACATTTCTTTACTAACTACATCTGTACTTTCGCCAACACCTCTAATAAATAATTGAACATCTTCAAAAATTGGTAATTCGACATATCCATAACCCGCCAAAATTGCTGCTTGCGAGAGTTTATTTTTTATATATAAGAAGTTTTCTGAGTCGGGTGGATAATAATCTGGAACACCCTTCGGGGCTTGCAATTTACTCATTTGGTTAATTCTCTCAAATAAATATTGTTCTGGCGCTCATCTGCGATTGTGGTGTGGGGGCCGTGTCCTGGATAAACTTTAATTTGATCATTCATTGGTAAAACAACATTTTTCAAGGTATTTCGCATCAAACTCTCGTCCCCGCCCGGTAAGTCGGTTCGACCAATCCCACGATTAAAAAGTGTGTCACCCGAAAACAGCACTTGTTCTATCTGAAACATTAAAGATCCCATGGTGTGACCAGGTGAATGAATTGGCGTTAAATTCAGCCCCGCTAAATCAATTGATTGGTTAGATTTAATTAAATTTAAATCTTTCGGATAAAAATCAACTTGATTATCAGCTAGTCGCAATAATTCTCGCCAACCCTCATTTGAATATGCTTTTGCTGGTTCTTTTATCATCCATTCATCTTTTTCGTGAATCCATGCAGAAATATTATGTGACTTACAAAGCGGAACAACTGACCAAACGTGATCCATGTGTCCATGAGTTAATAGTGCCGCCACTGGATGAAGTCGATTTTTTTCTACTAACTGCGCGATCTCTGCCAACGACTCGTAACCCGGATCAATGATGATGGCCTCGCTCGCCACCGCCGGGGCGACCAGATAACAGTTGGTAGCCCAAGGCCCTGCGGCAAATTTTTCAATAAACACTGAATAAATCCTTTAATCATGATTTGACGGCGAGTGGGTTTAAATCCACTTGCAGGTGAACTTAATGGTAGTCGTATTCTTAAGCAACAAACCTTTTGGCAAATCGGAGAGAAATTTAAATTGACTGACCTCGAAACCGCACTAGCTTTTGGGCGGATAGAAGCAGATGGAACCGTGCTTCTCGTACTACCAGATGGTGCTACTAAATCTGTAGGCCAATGGGCTGCCGGTGAACCCGCAGAAGGACTCAATTTTTTTGCTAGAAAGTATGTGGATCTTTTATCTGAAGTACAACTAGCGGCAAATCGCTTAGCGCAAGGTAAGGCGCAAGTAGAAGCAGCAAATAAATTAATCGAAAAAGTTAAAGAACAAATTCAAAACCCAGGTTTTATTGGTGATGTCGCTACTCTTAACAGTAATTTAGAAATTCTTCGTGTTGCCACTGAAGCACGAAGTGAAGAATTGGTAAAAAAGCGTGCCGAACAAAAAGCTTTTGCCTTAGCTAAACGCACTGAACTAGTTGATGAGGCTGAGAAACTTGCCCAGTCCACCAAATGGAAGGCGAGCGGCGATAGATTCAAAGAAATCGTAGACGAGTGGAAAAAACTCCCCCACGGTGCAAAATCTTCTGAGCAAGAGTTATGGAAGCGACTAAGTAAAGCTAGATCAACTTTTGACAAAGCGCGGCGACAATTTTTTGCCCAACGTCAAACAGAAAAAGCCGAAGCAGAAAACGTCAAGGTTGAACTTATTAAAGAGGCAAAAAAATTAGCTGCTTCTACCGATTGGCAGACCACAAGTAATAAATTTAAGAATTTAATGAGCAAATGGAAGCAAGCACCACGAGGCTCAAAAGAACAAGAAAACCTCTGGTGGAAAGAGTTTAAAACCCATCAAGACACTTTTTTTGCTTCTTTAAAAGTTGAAGACCAAAAGAAGTCTGCCGTTGAAAACGAAAATCTAGCCAAGAAAAAAGATTTAGCCACCAAAGCCGAAGCGCTCTTGCCTGTTACTGATATCGCCTCTGCTAAAAAAGCACTACGAACCATCCAAGATCAATGGGATGAGGTGGGCCATGTTCCTAGAAAAGACAAAACTCAAATTGAAAATCGCTTAAAGGCAGTAGAGGACGCCATCCGTAATCTAGATCGCGGGGAAAGCAAAAACTCGAATCCAGAAAATACTGCTCGCGCAAAATCCACGGCTGATTTATTACGAGCCAAATTAGAAGAGACCAAATTACTACAAGCAGCTGCCTTAGCTAAGGGTGATCAGAAAAAATCAGAAGCATTGGCAAATACCATTGCTACGCAAGAAATGCTGTTGGCGGCGGCTGAAAAAGCGCTAGTGGAGTTTTCTTCTTAAGTTCGATAGACGTCATAGACGCCTTCAATATTTCTAACTGCCTTTAATACCGTACCGAGATGTTTTGGATCTGCCATTTCAAATGAAAATCTGCTCATGGCAATACGATCTCGCGTTGTAGTTACGGATGCGTTCAAAATATTTACATGATGCTCTGAAAGCGTCCGAGTTACGTCAGAAAGTAAGCCATTTCGATCTAAGGCTTCAACTTGAATATTAACTAGGTAGATTCCACTTACCTCAGTGTTCCATTTGACCGCTATCGTGCGCTCGTTTTCAAAAAGTAAATCTTCGGCGTTAGTGCAATCATTTCGATGCACGCTCACCCCACCGCCGCGAGTAACGTAACCAAAAATTTCATCAGGTGGCACTGGTGTACAGCATCTGCCCAGCCGCACATAAACATCGTCCACCCCTGAAACAATTACTGCTGAATCGCTTGCCCCATTTTTTTGCTTGACGGATTGGCCCAAATACAAAGGCGCCTCTGACGAAATCCCCGGAGCTGGCTCCCCTTCATGCAATTGCACTAACTTGGCAATTACCGCCGCCGGATTTAATTTTGCTTCACCACATGCGCTATAGAGCTCATCTAAATCTTCATAATTAAGTTGTTTGGCAACATTCATTAAGGCTTGATTTGCCATCAATTTATGTAGCGGCAAATTTTGCTTTCTAAGTAATCTGGCAATTGCGTCTCTGCCTTGTTCAATATATTCTTCACGGCGCTCTTTACTAAACCGTGCTTTAATTTTATTTTTTGCCCGAGTAGTTACTACAAACTTAAGCCAATCTTGTGAGGGGCCAGCATTTTCAGCCTTAGAGGTAAAGATTTCAATGTTGTCGCCATTACCTAAAGTTGAATCCAATGGGACTAACCGTCCATTTACCCGTGAACCAATGCAGCGATGTCCAATTTCGGTATGAACCGCATAGGCAAAATCAACTGGTGTTGCGTCTATCGGCAATGCCATCACATCGCCCTTAGGGGTAAATACAAAAATCTCTTGTTGTTGACCTAGGTCATAACGCAAACTTTCTAAAAATTCATCTGGGTCTTCAGTTTCTTTTTGCCAATCAACTAATTGTTTTAGCCAAGTCATATCTTCACCCGGCTTAGCCTTTTCACCAGACTGTTTTGCCTTGTACTTCCAGTGCGAGGCGACGCCGTACTCTGCCTCTTTATGCATGTCAAAGGTACGAATTTGCATTTCTACTGGACGACCACCCGGCCCAATAACTGTGGTATGAAGTGAGCGATAAAGATTAAATTTTGGCATCGCGATGTAATCTTTAAATCTTCCTGGGATCGGACTCCATCTGCCATGAATTGCGCCCAGCACGGTGTAGCAATCTTTTAAGTTGTCAACCAAAATTCTCACACCAATTAGGTCGTAAATATCTGAAAAGTCTCTACCGCGCAAAATCATTTTTTGATAGATCGAATAGTAATGCTTTGGCCGCCCGGTCACCTCAGCTTTTAATTTAACCTGCGCTAAATCTTTATTTATATCTGCAACTACCGCTGCCAATTGCACGTCGCGCTCGGGTGCGCGCTGGGTAACTAAATTAACTATCTCTTCATAAACCTTTGGGTAAAGCGTTTCAAACGCTAAATCTTCTAACTCCCACTTAATGGCATTAATGCCTAAACGATGGGCAAGTGGTGCATAGATTTCAATAGTTTCTTTAGCTTTTTTGAGTTGAGTCTCTTCTGGCATAAACTTAATTGTTTGCATATTGTGCAAGCGATCAGTTAACTTTATGAGTAAAACTCTGATGTCTTTTGCCATGGCGACAACCATTTTGCGCACGGTCTCTGCTGCCGAAGCCTCACCGTATTTGACATTATCTAATTTGGTCACGCCATCAACTAAATGTGCTACTTGCGGGCCAAAATCTTGTTGCAACTGGGTAATTGAGTAGCCGGTGTCCTCTACTGTGTCGTGTAGCAACGCGGCTGCCAATGTTTCACTTGACATTCCTAAATCAGCCAATATTTGCGTAACCGCTAATGGATGTGTTATGTAGTCTTCACCACTTCGTCTTTTTTGCCCACTGTGAAGTAGTTTGGCTTTTTCATAGGCGCGTGCTACTAAATCTAAGTCTTCTCTTGAAAAATCTTTACGTACTGTTTTAAACAGTTGATCTAGTTCACTAGGGGTGGAGCGCAATCCAGTTATTCTGGAAAATCTGCTGCGAGCAGCCGGGGTTGCTTCAGTCATCATCCCCCTTTGTAATGCTAATTAATTAAGTTTAGCGAAGTGGGTGAAAAGCGCTAAATCCTCTTTCGCTTGCTGCGCGGCGTTTTTTTAGGTTGGGTGCGTGGCCCAGCGGCCATCGTGGTGGTGGTGGCGGCGGCTTGCGTTTGTAATAGATCTACTTCTTCTACGTTGATTCCAGCATTTTTACGGCGGGCACGCACTCGATTAGCTAATGATTGCACTTCTGGCTGCTTTTCTTTCATATGAACTAAAGCCGGAACCGCGATAAAGATTGAAGAATAGGTTCCAACGATCATTCCCACAAACAATGCCAGAGCCAAATCAACCAAAGTACCGGCCCGCAGGATCCCCGCCCCTACCAACAAAATCGCAGCGGTCGGAATCACTGACGTCAAAGAGGTATTAAATGAACGGATCAAGGTTTGGTTTAGTGAGAGATTTGCTATCTCCGCATACGAAAATCTAGACTGCGCCATGATTCCTCGGCTGTTGTCTTTTACTTTGTCAAAAATTACAACTGTGTCATAAAGCGAATAACCCATAATTGTTAAAACACCAATCGCAGTGGCGGGGGTAACCTCAAAACCACCTAACGCATATACCCCAATTGTTAAAACTAGATCGTGAGCCAGCGCAAGCAGCGCAGCGTAAGCCATTCTAATTTCAAAATAAATTGCTAAAAATATAGAAACTAATACTAAAAACACCGCTAGGCCAATTAACGAAGTACGAGTGATATCTGCACCCCAAGAAGGCCCCACATTCTGCACGGTTATTTGACCTGCTGGTACCTCAAATTCTTCAGCCACTATTCGCGCTAAAGCCTCTGACTCATCTACCTCTAGCGGTGGGATTTGCACCTCAAGGCGATCACCGGCTACTTCTTTAACTATGGAATTGGAATAACCTAAGTCGCTGAAGATTTCTCTAGCTTGCGAAACGCTTGTCGAAACTGTTGGAATATTAAACTTCACTCCACCTTGAAATTCAATACCGAGATTTAAACCTCTAAAAACTAGTGTCACTAGCATGATGACTAGCAAGATCCCGCTAATCACATACCAACGATTGCGCCTACCTACAAAATCAAATGACTTTTCGCCGGTATATAACCGATCGCCAAGATTGCTGAATCTACTCAATTTGTCACCTCTATTGGTTTTTTCAAGCCAGTCGCACCTGCCGGCAGATTTGCTAAGCGAGATCGGCCAAACATGGTAACAATCGGTTTAGTAAACA
>CAZXCT010000038.1:0-11614 GCA_964639395.1 uncultured Bifidobacterium sp. | reverse complement strand
AACCCCATGTTGAAAGTTTTTTCCATGTCAGAGATTTCTAAATTACTTGTGGATTTTAGATATTGAAATATGATTTGCGGTTGCCAGGTAGAGCGGTCTAATTCTGCATGAAGATTAGGTGGTAGTACTCGCGCAATGTTAGATGAGATTCCACCGCCTGTGATATGAGATACCGCGTGAAGTTTGTTTTTAAGTTTAAGAATTTCTTTGACGTATATTTTTGTGGGGGTAAGAAGGGTTTCACCGAGAGTTTGAGAAAAATCTTGTGGGGTTTGATTTAGGTCTTGATTTTGAATTATTTTTCTGACTAAAGAAAATCCGTTTGAGTGAAGGCCTGAAGAATAAAGTGCATAGATTTTGTCACCTAATTTTACTTTTACACTGCCTAGCATTTCTGTCTTTTCGACAACTCCTACGCCTGCTGCAGCTAAGTCATAATCATCTTCATGCATTACACCTGGATGTTCTGCTGTTTCACCACCAATTAGTGAGCAATCTGCTTCAATACAACCGTGAGTAATACCTTCAACTATTTGTTGGATTTTTTCTGGTATGAGTTTGCCGACAGCTATGTAGTCGGTCATAAATAAAGGTTTGGAGCCATTAACTACTAAATCATTGAGCACCATTGCTACCAGGTCTATGCCGATAGTGTTGTGAATATCGAGTGATTGCGCAATTTTTATTTTTGTTCCAACACCATCGGTTGAAGTTGTGAGGATTGGGTGGTTGTAGTTTTTTAATTCTTTTGCGTCATAAAGGCCGGCGAATCCACCAAAGTTACCTAGGACATTTTTATTAAAGGTTTTTTCAATATCTGCTTTCATTAATTGAACGGCTTTTTCACCGGCTTCGGTGTCTACGCCAGCAGATTTATAGTCGGTCATGAATCTTTGGAGCTTGGTCTTTTTCAACTACTTCAAGTAAATTTTTACCGAGTAATGCTGGGTCTGGTAATTCAATTGGGTAAACCCCATCAAAGCAAGCGCGGCAGAGATTGTCTTTTTTAACGGTTGTGGCGTCGATTAGTGCTTCAAGTGATACGTACCCGAGGGAGTCTGCTCCGATGGTTGATCTGATTTCTTCAGTGGTTAAACCTGAAGCAATGAGTTCTGATTTAGCGGCAAAATCAATCCCATAAAAACATGGCCAAGTGATTGGTGGGGATGAGATTCTTACGTGTACTTCTCTAGCTCCAGCTTCTCTGAGCATTTTGATAATTGCTCTTTGGGTGTTTCCTCGCACAATCGAGTCATCGACTACTACTAGTTTTTTGCCCTTTATGATTTCTTTTAAAGGGTTTAATTTGAGTCGAAGCCCGAGTTGTCTAATGGTCTGCGAAGGTTGAATGAAAGTTCTGCCAACATAGCTGTTTTTTACTAGTCCTTGGCCAAAAGGAATACCACTCTCTTGCGCGTAGCCAATTGCAGCTGGGGTGCCCGACTCGGGCACTGGGATTACTAAATCAGCTTCGACTGGGTGTTCTTTAGCTAAGCGTTTGCCGACTTCGACTCGTACCGCATTGAGATTTTGCCCGTTCAGATTGGTGTCGGGTCTAGCTAGGTAGACAAACTCAAATAGACAATGCTTAGTTTTTGGCGGGGCAAAAGTTTTTGATCTCAAACCGTGTTCATCAATTGAAATAAGCTCACCTGGCTCAATATCTCTTACGAATGCTGCGCCAACAATGTCTAGGGCAGCTGATTCACTAGCAATGATCCAACCCTTTTCGAGTTTGCCAAGAACTAATGGCCTGATTCCTTGCGGATCTCTTGCTGCATAAAGAGTTTGCTCATCCATAAAGATAAATGAAAAAGCACCTTTGATATTTGGGAATTCTCTTAAGGCTGCTTCTTCAATAGATAAATCAGGGTATGAAGCAAGTAGTGCTGTGACAGCATCTGAATCACTGGTGGCGGGTTTGATTTTGGATTCGGCTTGTGAATTACTTTTAGTGGTGGCAAGGCTGATTACTTTGTTTGCAATTTCTTTGGTGTTAACTAAGTTGCCGTTATGGGCGAGAGCTAAATGGCCAGTTTTTGTGGCGCGAAAGGTTGGTTGGGAGTTCTCCCAATTAGAAGATCCAGTGGTGGAGTAGCGGGTATGGCCGATTGCCAGGTGGCCTTTGAGTGAATCGAGTGTTGATTCATCAAATACTTGGGCGACTAATCCCATGTCTTTAAAGACCAAAATATTGTTGCCGTTGCTAACTGCAATGCCAGCAGCTTCTTGTCCGCGATGTTGAAGGGCATAGAGGCCAAAATAAGTTAATTTGGCGACATCTTCACCAGGGGCCCAAACTCCAAAAACTCCACAAGAATCTTGGGGCGCTTTATCGTGAAGAAAATCGTGGGTAAGTTTGCCGTCGCCGCGTCTCACAGAGTCAGTCTAGTTAATACCAAGATTTTTTAAAGTAGTAGTTCAACTGTTTTGAAGAGTTGACCAGGTGTTGATCCATTCACTATATGGAACGCATTCAATATCTAGCCTTCCATCTAAACAAGTGGTGGTTGGGGTTTGCCAATATTTGACTGTTGACCAGAAGTTTTCATCATCTGCTCTAAACCTGGCGCAGTGATTTTCATCGAATATGAGTTCACATGCTTCTGAATGAGCTGGGGCTTCGCCAAACCAATAAGCCATAGAGGCATTAATGGGTTTGCTGGTAACCCAGTCAATCCACTTATAAGCGCAATTGATGTTTTGCACATCTTTCATGATTACCCAAGAATTTACCCAGCCGGTGGTTCCTTGCGAGGGAGTAAAATATTCTAAAGTTTCATTTTGGTTTTTCAATTCAGAAAATATTGATTGCCAAACCAAGGCGGTTGAATACTGCTTTGCTGCGATGATTTCATCTGCATTTATTGCATCATTATAACTAGTTAGGCCGTTTAGTTTTTGATTTTTTATAAATTCGATAACCACGTTAAATTGATTTTGATCAAGTGCGTAAATATTTTTGATTCCTAAACTAGGTTCAGCTCGGGACAGATACAAAGCAGCATCCGCAATATACATGGGAAGGTTATAGCCAAGTGGGTTTTGAAGAATTTCAGGTTTTTCCCAAAAAATATCTGAAGAGATTAAAGGGGCAGAATAGTCTTCGCTTCGATAAACAAATGAATTAAAACTTCTTCCTTGCGCTACTGCGTAGGTTTTACCATCAATTGTTGCCCAATTGGGCTTTCTTAAGTCACTGTAGAGCTCTGAATGATTCAGTAAAAGGTTAGTGTTAATTCTTTGAATTAAATCTTGTGAGATGAATTGATCTAGTGCATCGCTAGAGGTTGCCACTACGTCGTACTTAGCATTTTGAGTTAAAGCTACAGCTTCATCTGAATTGCTATAGGGCTTAAAAGAAACTATGCAGCCAGTTTCTTCTTCAAAAGGAGTTACCCAATCAATTAGCTCATCGGTTTGACCGGCTTCGACATAACCGGGCCACGCCAAAATGCTGAGCCTTCCCTCCCCTTCACCAACCGGACCAAGATAAAAATTCTCAAGTTCACTTGGATCAATTCCCATGTCCTCGGCTTCATTAACCGCTGGGGCGCAGGCTGCAAGCAGTAATGAGAGTAAAAAAAGGATAGAGAGCAATCTTTTATTCATCTATGAAAGTTTCTCTTATAGGTAAATAAGGTGATAAGTCGGTATTGGGCCCCGAGGCCGAGATAAGTCCATCTTCAATTGCTTGATTCCAAGACTTAAGGCCCTTTGCTAATTCGAGCCAAATTGGAGCAGAAATTTCAATGATTGCTGGTGGGGTGCCTCTTTTGTGGTTTTTGCCCTCAATTATCGAAATGGCGGCAAAGGGCGGAATTCTTAACTCAACAGATTTGCCCGGGATTTGTTGGTGAAGAAGTTGCAGGGAATACTTAACTGCATTTTTTAGAGTTTCTTTATCTATTTCTAGATTATGTTCTAAATTTTCAAAAGCTATTTCTAAAGCTAATTTACCCTCAGTTTTTGAAATAGGGTTTCTAACACCTTCTGAGTTAGACATTTAAATGATTTAAATATTGATTTTCAAAACTGCTTTTTAATTCATTTATTGATACTTCAAATAAATTGTTAATTACTAAAGATTCTTGATTGGTTGTTGAACCAATATTGTCAAATGGTATTTGATGTTTTTCTAATAGGGTTTCAAGTTCTGATGATTGATTGGTAAAAAGCAAGGCTCGAGTGGGCGACTCTGAAAATAGATATTGGATTGAATTATTTGCTAGATTTATATTTAAACCAATATTAGAAATTAAAGCTGATTTAGCTAAGGTGGTTAATAGACCTCCTTCACCAATATTTTGTGAGGCAGTAAGTAAATTATTTTCATTTGCTTCTAATAGAAAATTAGCTAACTTAATTTCTTTAGCTAAATTTATTTCAGGTGGTGTCCCACCTAAATGCTGGTGAATAAACCAAGCAAAAGCTGAGCCATCTAATTCAGGCTTAGTTTCACCAATTAGATAAATTGCTAAGTTGGGTTTTTGAAAGTTATTAGTTATTCTTTTTGTAACATCTTCGATTGTTCCTAAAACTCCAATTACTGGGGTGGGTAAAATTGCTACTTCACCAGTTTGGTTATAAAAAGAAACATTGCCACCAGTCACCGGGATTTTCATTTCTAGGGTGGCATCGGCGAGAGCAGTTACTGATCTTTCAAATTGCCACATCACTGCTTCATCTTCAGGTGAGCCAAAGTTTAGACAATTTGTGACAGCAATTGGTTTGGCACCAGATAGTGCCACCTTGCGGTAACTCTCAGCAAGATTTAATTGCGTACCTAAATAAGGATCAAGTTGGCAAAAGCGACCATTACCTACCAAAGAAAGACTGATGCCAAGATTTGATTTTTCATCAACTCTTAAAACTCCGGCATTTGATGGGATTGCAGAAACAGTGTTACCTCTTACGTATCTGTCGTATTGATTAGTAACCCACGAAGGATCGCAAATACCTTCGCTAGAAAGTAGCTTTAGTAGGTTATTTTTTATTTCTTCACTTGAAGCCGGTTGGGGTGAGAAGTGATTATTTTCTAAATTTGATTGTTTTTGAGATTTTTTATAAGGTCGTTTGTAAACCGGGCCATCATGAGCAACGGTTCTAGGTGGCACATCGACAATAACTTCACCATGCCAAGTAATAATTAGTCGATCTGAATCGGTTACTTCACCGATTACTGTGGCAGTAATTTCCCATTTTTCACAAATTTGCATGAACTTTTCAATATTTTCAGGTTTAACAATTGCACACATTCGCTCTTGTGATTCACTCATTAAAATCTCTTCAGGCGAAAGGGAACTGTCTCTTAGAGGTACTTTGTCTAATTCAACGCTCATACCGCCGGTGCCATTGCTAGCTAACTCACTAGTAGCGCAAGAAATACCTGCACCACCTAAATCTTGAATACCTTGAACAATATTTTCTTTAAACATTTCTAAAGTTGCTTCAATTAAAAGTTTTTCCATAAATGGATCGCCTACTTGCACGCTCGGTCGCTTGGTGGGGCCGGCATCTGAAAAAGTTTCTGAAGCTAAAACGGAAACACCGCCAATGCCATCGCCACCTGTTTTGGCACCATAGAGAACTACTTTGTTTCCAACTCCATCTGCTTTTGCTAAGTGAATATCTTCATGTTTCATCACTCCTACACAAAGCGCATTTACTAACGGATTACCTAAATAAGTTGGATCAAACTTTGTTTCGCCACCAATATTTGGAAGTCCCAAACAATTGCCATAACCTCCAACGCCAGCGACAACTTGCGGTAATACTCTTTTTGTGTCGGGCTCATTCAACGGGCCAAATCGAAGCGAATCCATTACTGCGATTGGGCGTGCTCCCATTGAAAGAATGTCTCTCACAATTCCGCCAACACCAGTAGCGGCGCCTTGATATGGCTCAATATAAGAAGGGTGGTTGTGTGATTCAACTTTAAAAGTTGCTGCCCAGCCTTGACCGATGTCAACGACTCCGGCGTTTTCACCAATACCCACCATCAGGGCCGTATTGGTGGGGGTTTTATCACCAAATTGTTTTAAATGAATTTTGCTACTTTTATAAGAACAATGCTCACTCCACATAACTGAATACATTGCCAATTCTGAATTAGTTGGGCGGCGAGAGAGGATATTTTTAATACTTTCATATTCATCTAACTTGAGCCCAAGTTCAGCAAAAGGTTGCTCTATTTCTGGTGAGTTTCTTGCTTCACTTACAGAATCAATCAATTTTTTGCCCCGACTAAATAAGCAATTGCGCTTTTAAAAATCTTTAAACCATCGGTACTGGGGCCAGTTAAATTATCAATAGCGTGCTCAGGGTGAGGCATTAAACCTACAATGTTGCCTTTTTCATTTGAAATTCCTGCGATATCATTCATCGAGCCGTTTGGGTTATTTATATATCGAAACATGATTCTATTTTCTTTTTCTAAAGTTTCTAAAGTCTTACTGTCGGTTTGATAGCAGCCTTCACCATTTTTTAAAGGAATTACTATTTGTTCTTTTTCTGAAAAATTGTTTGTCCAGGCAGAATCGTTGTTTTCAACAATGAGTTTTTGCTCAAGGCAAGTGAAGTGAAGGCCTTGATTTCTAGTTAAAGCACCAGGTAATAATTGCGCTTCACAAAGAATTTGAAAACCATTACAAATACCTAATACCGGTAATCCTGATTTAGCTTTGTCTAAAACATCTTGCATAATCGGTGCCAATTTAGCGATAGCACCGCATCTTAAATAGTCACCATACGAAAATCCGCCAGGCAAGATCACTGCATCAACACTTTTTAAATCATGATCTCTATGCCAAAGTGAGACAGCTTCAGCACCAGCTTTATTTACAGCTCTTAGGGTGTCATGATCGTCTAATGATCCGGGAAAGGTTATTACGCCAATTTTCATGCTTTAGGCAATCTCAATTTCATAATCTTCAATAACTGGGTTTGATAAAACTTCTTGTGCTACTCGATCTAAATCAGTTTGGGTTATTTCACCCTCAAAATCAATTCTAAATCTTTTGCCTTGCCTCACTTCACCTACATTTTTAAGCCCCTGGCGATGAAGTGCTTGATTTACTGCTTTACCTTGTGGGTCGAGGATTTCTGGCTTGAGCCAAACATTTACAAAAACGTGAGCCAATATTGCTCCCCTTTAGCTGTTTTTCTAATTCTAGTTTTTATTCTGGTTGAGATTAAATTGCCACGCCTGCCAAGCTGAATCCACCATTTGAGAAAGATTAAATTTAGTTTTAAACGAAAAATCTTTCTCGATTTTTGTAACTTGGGCCACGGTGGCAGCTGGGTCGCCATCTCGTCTTGGTGAAATTTTATAATCAAATTGTTCACCAACAGATTTTTGAATTTGAGTAAACATCTCTTTCACGCTCACACCTACCCCAGTACCGACATTTAAAACTCCATAATATTTCTCGGTTTCTAACTTTTTTGCTGCTAAAACATGAGCGTGAGAAAGATCTGAAACATGCACATAATCTCTAATACAAGTCCCATCGGGAGTTGGATAATCATCACCAAAAATTTCAGGCAGTTTTTTTTCACTTAAAGCTTTAAAGACTTTAGGAATCACATTATCAGCTGCGGTGTCGGCTAGTTCTTTTTCGCCAGCGCCGGCCACATTAAAGTAACGCAGAATTGCTGTATTAAAATTAGATTTCTTAATTAATAATTCACCGATGAGTTTTGTTTCGCCATAGGGTGATGTTGGATTAGTGGATGAATCTTCACTAACTAATGGCTCTTTTGGTTCCCCGTAAACGGCAGCACTTGAGGAATAAACGATGTTATTGATGCCATTTTCTTTCATTTGGGTAAGTAAGTTTGTTAAGCCGCCAATGTTCTCTTCAAAATAATAATCTGGCATTAAAACTGATTCACCTACCGATTTTTTAGCAGCTAAGTGAATTACGCCATCAAAAACATTATTTTTAAAAACATCTGTCAAGAAATTTAAATCTAGTAATGACCCTTGAAAGAATTTAACATCTTCAGGGATTTTTTTCTTTAGTCCGGTTGAAAGATCATCTAGCACTAAAGGGGTGATCCCATTAGCCATTAAATCGCGCACTACGTGAGCGCCGATATAACCAGCGCCACCAGTTACTAACCAATTACTGGACATAATTTTTACCTGTAATTATTTTAAAGATTTCTTCATATTTCTCTTTAGTTTTTTCAATGATTTCTTCAGGGAGCTCTGGTGGTGGCTGATTAGAATTTCTATCCCAACCTGATGCTTGTGAGGTTAGCCAATCGCGCACAAATTGTTTATCAAATGAATTTTGCGCTTGACCTGCTTGCCAATTTGCAAGCGACCAATATCTAGATGAATCAGGGGTTAATACTTCATCAGCCAAAGTTAACTTATTGTTTTCGTCCATACCAAACTCAAATTTAGTATCTGCCAGCAAAATCCCTTTTTTAGAGGCGATCTCACTTGCTTTTGTAAATACTTTTATCGCCTCTTTTTTTAGACGTAAAGCTAAGTCTGAGCCAATGATTTCTATCGTTCGTTCAAATGAAATATTTTCATCGTGATCACCTAGCTCTGCTTTAGTTGCAGGGGTGAAAATTGGAAAGGGTAGTTTTGA
Organism: uncultured Bifidobacterium sp.; assembly: GCA_964639395.1. Classification (GTDB taxonomy): domain Bacteria; phylum Actinomycetota; class Actinomycetes; order S36-B12; family UBA5976; genus ATZT02. The sequence continues at coordinate 3,005 of CAZXCT010000038.1, read as the reverse complement.
TGATTCTTTTAGCCCTGCGGGCAACATGTTGCCGCAGACTTGATTATTTTTTTGATACTCAGCCCAACCAGAGCCTGAAAGGTATTCTCTAACCACGGCTTCAACTGGGATCATTTTTAGTTTTTTAACTATCATTGAGCGGTTTTTTACCTCTTCAGGCACGTCAAGAGAGATTAAATGGTTCGGCACTAGATCTTCAAGTTGTTCCAACCACCAAAGCGTTAATTGAGTGAGGATTTTGCCCTTATCAGGGATCGTTGAGGGTAATACCCAGTCATAAGCTGAAATGCGATCTGAAGCTACAAAAAGTAGTTCGCCTGAAGGGTTTTCATAGATATCGCGAACTTTGCCCGAATAAATATGTTTGAATTCACCAATTGTTTTGTGATCGGTCATTAATTACAAAATTGGTTGGGCAACATATTTAGCTGCATCAGGATTTTGCTTAACAATTCTGTTGATTTTTGTTACGACTTCTCTGATCTGATGGGGTGTGGCACCAATTAGATCTACTGGGTTATTTAAGATTTTTTCAAGTTGGGCTTTAGTTAATTGAAGTGTTTCATCTTGCAAAAGATTTTCAGGTAACTGCGAATCGTGTCCGTTTCTAACTCGCTCAACCGCTTTGAGGGCATGCTTTTTTATAGCTTCATGAGCTGTCTCTCTGCCAACCCCGTTTTTAACAGCTTGCATTAAAACCGCGGTAGTTGTTAAAAATGGTAAGTATTCATTTAATTCTTTTTGAATTAATGGCTCAAAAGCACCAAATTCATCCAAAATTGTTAATGCTGTTTCTAAAATTCCATCAAGCGCAAAAAATGCATCAGGTAGTGCGACTCTTCTCACTGTTGAGCAGGCAACATCACCCTCGTTCCAAGTTGAACCAGCTAAATCTGCTGTCATCGTTACATACCCACGAAGAATCGTAGTTAGCCCGTTAATCCGCTCAGAGCTTCTAGCGTTAATTTTGTGAGGCATAGCAGATGATCCAACTTGACCAGTTGAAAAACCTTCACTAACTAATTCGTTACCCGCCATAAGTCTGATTGTGGTAGCCATTGATGAAATGGGGGCTGCTAGTTGAAAGAGATTTGAAACAACTTCAAAATCTAGCGAGCGCGGATAAATCTGACCTACACTCTTCAGTGTTTGGGTAAAGTTTAAAAACTCTAAGACTTTGTTTTCAAATTTATTTAATTTATCTATATCGCCTAAAAGATCCAACATGTCTTGCGAAGTTCCAACTGGGCCTTTAACACCCTTGATTGGATAATTTTCAATTAATTGAGTGAGGCGGGAATAAGAAATTAAAAACTCTTCAGCCCAAGTAGCAAATCTTTTACCTAAAGTTGTAACTTGCGCTGGAACATTATGAGTCCTAGCAACAATGGTGGTTTCACCATATTGCATAGCTAGTTGAGCTAAACGAGATAAAACAGCAATGGCTTTAAATTCGATAATTTCTAAAGATTGCTTTATTTGCAACTGCTCAACGTTTTCCGTTAAGTCTCGGCTAGTTAATCCTTTATGAATATCTTCGTGTTTAGCAAGAGCGTTAAATTCATCAATGCGTGATTTAACATCGTGCTTTAAAGTTTTTTCTCTTATTGCAATCGAAGCCAAATCAATATTTTGTTTAACTTTTTCATAAGCTGCGATGTGATCGGTGGGTATTGCAACACCTAATTCGCTCTGAGCTTTCATGATGGCGATCCAAAATTCACGCTCGAGCAAGATTTTGTTTTCTTGGGCCCAGACTTGGTTGATTTGAGGTGAGGCGTACCGAAGAGCGAGTATGTTCGGTAGTGGGTTCACTGCTCTATCTTTCCATATCGGCAATATCGCTTCTAAAATGCGATTTTTCAAACAATATCTGGTCATTTAGCGCATAAGCGCGATTTCTAGCAGAGGTGAGATCTGGCCCGAGCCCAACGATTGAGAGCACTCTTCCACCGTTTGAAAGCAATTTCTCACCAATTTTTTTGGTTCCAGCGTGCAGGATGTAACTGTATTCATTTTCTTTTGACAAAGTAATTTCATCATTTAATTCTGGCTGCTCGGGGTAACCTTTAGCCGCTCTAATTACTGTCACCGCTTTTAAGTCAGACCATTTCAGAGCAGGTTGATTTTTTAAGTTGCCATTAACCGCATTTAAAAAGATTTGGGTAATCGGTGTTTCTAATCTTGCCAGAATTACTTGAGTTTCAGGATCGCCGAATCTAGCGTTGAACTCAATTACCTTTGGGCCTTGTGCAGTGAGTATTAAACCCACATAAAGAACACCGACGAATGGTGTATTTAGTTCTTTCATGCGTTTAATTACTGGATAAGCAATTTCATTTTTAACTTTTTCAACTAATGACTTTTCAATCCAGTCAACCGGTGAATAAGCACCCATCCCACCAGTATTTGGGCCTTCATCGTTATCGAGTGCTCTTTTATAATCTTGGGCTGGCTCGAGTGGAATTAGTGTCTCACCATCTGAAATAAATAAAATTGAAACTTCTTTACCACTTAAAAATTCTTCTACCACAACTTTTCCATTTGGTTTGGCTAAACAATCTTTTGCATGATTTAGTGCAAGATCTTTATCGTTTGTGACAACAACGCCCTTACCCGCAGCTAATTGGTCATCTTTAATTACAAAGGGTGCACCGAATTCATCTATTGCTGCTACCACTTGATTGATGTCATTACATTCAAAAGATTTTGCTGTTGCAACATTTGTTTCTTGCATAATTTTTTTGGCAAAAGCTTTTGAGCTTTCTATTTTAGCTGCAGCTTTTGTGGGGCCAAAGCAACCAATATTTTCTGCGCTTAATTGATCAGTAATACCTTTTACTAAGGCTGCTTCTGGGCCTACTAATACTAAATCAATTTTTTCAAGTTTACAAAAATCCGTGATTTCATTTGTATCTTCTACCGAGAAGTCGAGGCAGGTGGCATCTTTAGCGATTCCGGCATTACCTGGAGTTGCAAAGATATTTGTTACATCAGGATCTTTT
>CAZXCT010000037.1:0-11925 GCA_964639395.1 uncultured Bifidobacterium sp. | reverse complement strand
GCCCGGCTCCATTCCGAACCCGGAAGCTAAGCCTCTCAGCGTCGATGGTACTGCCAGGGTGACCTGGTGGGAGAGTAGAACATTGCCGGACATATAAAAAGCCTACTCGAAAGAGTGGGCTTTTTTACTTTACGAAAGAATGTATCCAATAATGAATGAACCAGAAGTTCCATTAGAAATCACCGGTAAAGAATTACCTGGCGAGCTTAAATCTGAATTAAGAACTCTGCCAGAAGGTTTAGCTACCTTTGTTGCCAAGCACATGGTGGCTGCTTCTTTAAATCTAGAAGACGATCCTGAATTAGCACATCGCCATGCACTTGCGGCAAAAACTGGATCTGCCACACGAGTTGCGGCGGTACGTGAAATTGTTGGTGTGACAGCCTATGCAATAGAAGATTGGGCAACTGCCTTAAGTGAACTGCAGGCCGCCAAAAGAATAAGCGGGCAAGTGGAATTATTACCGCTGATTGCCGATTGCTACAGAGGTTTAGGAAAGCCTGAAAAAGCTATTGAAATATTGCAAAGTAATGAGGCAGCCAAATTGAACGTTGATGAATACAGCGAGCTAGTTTTAGTTGCAGCTGGGGCACGTAAGGATCAAGGTAATGCCCAAGCCGCAATGGCGCTGGTAAAAAATAATGTCATGATTAAAGGAAAGCCTGAATTTAGTGCTTTGAGACTTCGCTATTTTTACGCAGAAACAGCATTAGAAATTGGTGACCGGGCAACCGCCTTAGAGTGGTTTCAAAAATGTCTGCCATTAGACATCCACGATGAGTTTGATGTGAAAAGTAAAATTCGAGAACTATCCTAAACGATGGATCTAACTCGCTACGACAGTATTTTTTTTGATTTAGATGGAGTCGTTTACTTAGGCGAGAGTTTGATCCCAGGTGTTGATGAAACAATTAAAGAATTACGAAAGACCCACAAGGTTGGATTTATAACTAATAATGCCTCACGAACTTGTCTAGAATTCGCCGAAAAACTAACTTTACTTAACATTCCTACCGATGAATCAGAAGTTATTAGTACTCCTGAGGTATTAGTTGAAGCGATTCTTAAAGAAAAACCCCAAACCAAGCGAGTATTAGCCATCGCATCCAGCGGAGTAAAGGACTTAATTATCAACGCCGGATTTGAATTAGTATCTCATCACCGCGATAAACCTGACTTGATCGTTAATGGGCTATGTAAAAATCTAACTTGGTCTGAACTTGCAGAAGCAAGTTATGCAATTGCTGATGGAGTGGAATGGTGGGCCACGAATATGGATCCGGCCGTCCCTACCGACAGCGGATTAGCGCCCGGTAATGGCGCAATTGTGGCAATGCTCAATAAGGTTACTGGCAGAACACCACGAGATTTTGGTAAACCGAACGTAGCAATTTTTAATTATGCCTTCAAAGCATTTAAAGTAAGTTCACCACTATTTGTTGGGGACACGCTTGAAACTGATATTAAAGGGGCACAGAATGCGAAAGTTGATTCAGTGTTAGTTCTGACTGGAAATACCAATGAGAAGATCTGGCGAGAACAAAGCGGTAATTATCAACCGATAGCAGTGTTGGCATCGCTTAATGAGTTGCTCAAGTAGCGGATTTTGCTGCCTCAATTACTATTTACCTATGAGTGAAAAAACCAGACCAGAAGACAAAATCGTAGATGGACTGATTGCCCTTGGCACTATTGCGATGGGGATTGGCGAGTATGTTTCTGAAAAGATTTCTGAACGTGTGCCTTGCAATTGCCGCCAAGGTGCAGGCGCTAACGGCGACATTAAGAAGATGATTCAAGACGAAATACGGGCCTATCTCGGAAAGCATAACTTTGTCACCGAAGAAGAGCTCGCCGCGCTAAGAAAAGTCGTAAATCAACTAAAAGCGAAGCAAACACCGAAGAAAAAATAGTAAACTAAGACCAAATGAATACACAGTTAAATCTAGGTGCCCCGCTAGCGATTACTCAAACTAATGACACCAGGGTAGACGCTGCCACAAGCCGTTTATCTGAATTAGAAAATCTTCCAGTGAACGAGCATGGTGCAGTTTTCGAGGACGTTCATCGTAGGTTGCAAGAGGCGCTTTCAACTTCTCAATCTCAATGAAACGCCGGCTTGATGCCGCCTTGGTGCATCGTGGGTTGGCTCGTTCTAGAAATCAAGCGCAAGAAATAATCTCTGCTAAAAAAGTTTTTGTTAATGGAATAGTTCTTGAAAAAGCAAGTTCGCAAGTTGCAGATGAAGTAAAAATAGAGTTGATAGATTTTGACGACAAGGACGTAAGTCGTGGTGCAAAAAAACTAAGATATGCCTTAATTCACTTACCAGAAATTGATGTAAAAGATAAAATATGTCTAGATATTGGCGCCGCTACTGGTGGCTTCACGCAAGTATTACTTGAATATAAAGCGAAAAAAGTTTATGCGATCGATGTCGGTTATGGACAATTAGATTGGTCGTTACGGACTGACCCACGCGTAGTTATTGTAGAGCGATTCAACGCCAGACACCTCACGCAATCTGACGTCGAAGAATTAGGTGATTTTCTGGTGGCTGATGTTTCATTCATTTCTTTAACAACACTTTTGCCGGCCTTAATTCAAGTATTAAAGCCCGAAGCGCAACTGCTTTTAATGGTAAAACCGCAATTTGAGTTAGAAAAGAACGAGATCGGTGATGGGGTAGTAAAGGATTTAGCACTACGTGAAAAAGCGGTGTGGAAGGTAATTACTGCGGCAGCCGAGATTGGGTTACATTGTGATGGCGTTTCTTATAGTGGTTTGCCTGGGCCCAGCGGCAATAAAGAATTCTTTATTAAACTGGGCAAAACAAATCTAGGTATCACTAAAGATATTGTTAAGGCAGAAATTGAGAGGGCTGGGATATGAATATGGGCAGAATCCTCATGGTCACTCATGATGCCAGCGATCAAGCCACGAATATTGCAAGTGACTTAGTTGACGCCTGGGGTAAAACCGGCTGGGAACTCTGCGCGGTAGCAGACGATCACGAAAGAATCTCTGCAAAGAACAAAAAGATTGTCTTAATTGATAAATCAAATTTGGATTCTATTGATTTAGTGGTTGTGACTGGTGGTGATGGCACGATCTTGCGTGCGGTAGAAACCGTGCGAGGTTTCCACTGCCCAATAATCGGGATAAACCTGGGCCATGTTGGATTTTTAGCAGAAGCAGAGTTGAGCGATTTGGATGATGTTGTTAAAAAAATCAACGATAAAGCTTGGCAGGTTGAAAAGCGTCTAAGTTTGAAGATAGAAGTTAAAAAAGATTCAAAAATTATTTACGAGACATTTGCCTTAAATGATGTTTCGGTAGAAAAAACTATTCGTGGTCATATGTTTGATTTAATTCTCGCAATCGATGCATTACCAGTTTCACGATTTGGAGCAGATGGGATACTTTGCGCCACCCCAACTGGCTCGACTGCTTACGCCTTTAGTGCTGGGGGTCCAATTATTTGGCCTGAAGTTGAGGCATTGTTAGTAGTACCCATAAGTGCGCATGCCCTATTTGCCAAGCCATTAGTTGTTTCACCAAAAAGTAAAATAACAATTGAGATTCCACATGATTCCACCGAAGGGATTCTGGTAGCGGATGGGCGAAGAGAGTTTGTCTTACCAATCATGAGCACTATAGAAATAACTAAATCAAGCGTAGACACTCCGATAGCTAGATTAAATAATTCATCTTTCACTAATCGATTAGTTGCCAAATTTGAATTACCAGTTAATGGGTGGCGGGGCGCTAAATAAAAAAATGATCACATCTATAACGATCAAAAATTTAGGTCTGATTGACGACGTATATATAGAGCTCAGTGAAAGCCTTAATGCAATTACTGGTGAAACTGGCGCGGGTAAAACGATGGTGCTTTCGGCAATAGATGCCTTACTAGGAAGAAAAATCTCACCAAGTTTGGTTACGAGCTCAGACAAAACCATAATTGAAGCAGAGCTAGTAGTAAAAAATCCTTCGATAGTTAACAGATTAGAAGAATTGGACATTCAAATTGACGAGCAGACACTTATCGTTTCTCGCTCTTTTAGCGCAGAAGGCAAGAGTAAATGTCTTGTCGGAGGTAGAAATGTCCCGACCAGCATCTTGAGTGAACTGATGGGTGAAATGATTTTCATTCATGGACAAAAAGATCAGCAAAAAATGGCAAAACCGCAGTACGCACTATCTGCGATAGATAGTTATTTGGGGGCAAAACAGTCAGAACTTCTTACAAAACTTACCTCAAACTATAGAGCCTTACAAAGCCTTATAAAAGAGCGTGAAATTTTTCAAAAAGAACTTTCGTTACAAGAAGCAAATCGAGAACGATTTCAACAAATGATTGAAGATATCAAAGCTGTATCTCCAAAAGAAAATGAAGATGAAGAAATAGTTGCCTTAATTAATAACGCACAGAATATTGAAAAAATTACTACAGCGCTTGCGCAAACTGCAAATTTAAGTCAAGATGACCAATTTGCAAACATTACAACAGTACACAAACACTTAATGAGTATTGGTGACGAGAAGTCACAAATTTCTGATATAACTAGCAGAATCAATATTATCATTCACGACTTGCATTCAATATCGTCTAAAGCCGCCACAATTTTAGAAGATATTTCATCACAAGATTTAAATATCGATAGTCTTGAAAGTCGCCGTGCAAAAATACTCAGGCTAATGAAGCTATATGGACCGTCTCTTGCCGATGTATTGAAAAATCTAGAAGATGGTGAATCTATTCTTTCAAAAATTAACGATCCCGGTGATTATGCCCTTAAACTTGATCAAAAGATCGATGAACAGTCAAAGTTAACCCTGGCATTGGCCAATGAGATTTCAACAGCGCGTACCTCTGCCGCGAAGAATTTATCGAAACTGATAACTCAAGAACTAAAGGATCTAATGTTGGCCGAGGCTGAGTTTCAGGTGATAGTTCAAAAAGATGAGTTATCAGCTACCGGTATCGATACGGTCGATTTTAGTTTTAGAGCAAATCAAAGACTCGATTTTGGCCCGCTTAGCAAAGTTGCCTCTGGTGGTGAACTGTCTCGTTTAATGTTGGCCTTAGAAGTTGTGCTCGCTCAAAAATCACAACAGCAAACATTTATTTTTGATGAAGTTGACACCGGCGTAGGCGGAAAAACCGCAATAGAGATCGCAAAGCGACTTAAAAAACTATCGCTAGTTGCCCAGGTGGTACTGGTTACTCATCTGCCGCAGATAGCAGCCTTTGCAGATAGAAATCTTGTGGTTGAGAAGACTCAAACTAAAGGCAGCGTTAGCACGCAGGTTAAAGAAGTTGCCGCTGATGCAAAAGTACTTGAAATCTCGCGAATGTTGGCTGGATTAGAAGGCAGCGCAACCGCTTTGGGACACGCGGAAGAACTCATTGACATGGCTCGCTCGCTCTAGCGGTACGCTGTAATCCCGTGGGTTGAATAATCAATTCATAACCGCGGGAGTTTTTTTTGTCTGTTAAGCATATTTTTGTTACCGGGGGAGTTGCCTCCTCGCTAGGTAAAGGACTCACCGCTTCTAGCCTCGGAAACCTATTAATTGCGCGTGGCTTACGTGTCACAATGCAGAAACTTGATCCTTACTTAAACGTTGACCCTGGCACTATGAATCCATTTCAACATGGCGAAGTATTTGTAACTGAAGACGGCGGCGAAACAGATTTAGATATTGGACATTATGAAAGATTTTTGAATGTTGACCTGTCAAAAAGTGCAAATGTAACAACCGGCCAGGTTTATTCCAGCGTGATAGCTCGTGAACGTCGAGGCGAGTATCTAGGTGACACTGTGCAGGTTATTCCTCACATCACAAATGAAATCAAAGCACGAATACAAGCTATGGGCACAGCTAATGTAGATATCGTTATTACCGAAATCGGTGGAACAGTTGGCGATATTGAATCTCTTCCTTTCTTAGAGGCAGTACGCCAAATTCGCCATGAGATAGGGCGCGAAAATACTTTTTTCTTGCATGTATCTTTACTGCCATACATTGGTCCAAGTGGTGAATTAAAAACGAAACCTACTCAGCATTCAGTTACCTCTCTACGAAGTATTGGTATTCAGCCTGATGTAATCGTTTTAAGATCCGATCGAGAAATACCGCAAACAATCAAGCGAAAAATATCTTTGATGTGCGACGTTGAAGAAGAAGCAGTGGTGTCGGCTTGTGATGCACCTAGCATTTATGACATCCCAAGAGTATTACATTCAGAAGGATTAGATGCTTACGTTGTTCGACGACTAGGTTTGGGATTTAGGGATGTAAATTGGGAGAAGTGGAATTCTTTACTCACACGAGTTCATAATCCTTCCCACCAAGTAACTGTTGCGCTAGTAGGAAAGTATGTGGACTTACCGGATGCTTACCTAAGTGTTTCAGAGGCCTTGCGCGCTGGTGGATTTGCTAATGATTCTGGAGTTGAGATTAAGTGGGTCGCTTCCGATAGTTGTGTAACTGCTGAAGGCGCACAAACGGCACTAGGTAACGTGGATGCAATTTGCGTACCTGGTGGTTTTGGTATCAGAGGAATCGAAGGAAAAGTCGGTGCTTTAAAATTCGCTCGCGAAAATAAAATCCCAACGCTCGGATTATGTCTCGGCTTACAATGCATGGTTATTGAGTACGCACGAAATGTCTTAAACCTTTCTGACGCTTCAAGTACTGAATTTGATAACGACACTTCAAATCCGGTAATAGCGACAATGCAAGAGCAGGTTCAAGTTGTGAACGGTGAAAAAGACATGGGTGGCACTATGCGATTGGGCTCGTATCGAGCAACGCTCAAAAGCGAATCGCTCGTGGCAAACGCCTATCAAGCAACAGATATCTCCGAACGTCACCGTCATCGCTATGAAGTAAACAATAATTATCGAGAAAAATTAGAAGCAGCTGGGTTAGTAGTTAGTGGTACCTCACCAGACGGAAAATTAGTTGAATTCGTGGAATTGCCCCAAACGGTGCATCCCTTTTATGTGGCAACCCAAGCGCATCCTGAGTTTAAATCCAGGCCAACCGCCCCCCACCCACTTTTTACAGCTTTAATTGCCGCCGGATTAAAAAATAAAAAATCTTAAAATTCTAGTACTATAAATTTAGAGGTGAGATTAGTTGATAATTGGCGTTCCTAAAGAAGTAAAAAATCATGAGTATCGCGTAGCAATTACCCCCGCTGGGGTTTATGAATTAATAAAAAATGGACACCAAGTTGTAATTGAAGAATCTGCTGGCGCTGGTTCTGCTATCGAAGATCACGAATTTATTGCTGCCGGTGCAACGTTATTGAAAACAGCTGCCCAAGTGTGGCAGATGGCAGATATGGTTCTTAAAGTAAAAGAGCCAATAGAGCCAGAGTTTAAACATTTAAAACAAAACCAAATCCTGTTTACTTACCTGCATTTGGCTGCGTCTGAAACTTGCACACAAGCACTATTGCAAAGTAAAACAACTGCAATTGCTTATGAAACAGTGGAAGATGAGAATGGGCAACTACCGCTGTTAGCGCCAATGAGTGAAGTTGCCGGACGATTATCAGCCCAAGTGGGTGCGAATACTTTACTTAAATTTAATAAGGGGAGAGGTATCTTACTATCTGGAGTTCCAGGTGTGGCCCCAGCGAAAACCGTAGTTATAGGTGCTGGCGTTGCCGGAATAAATGCTGCGCGAATTGCACTTGGCATGGGATCAGATGTAACAATCTTGGACGTCAATCTCAATAAGTTAAGACAAATCGACAGTGATTTTTCAGGAAGAATCAAGACTCTAATCAGCAATCATTTTCAAATTGAGCAAGAAGTTTTAACAGCAGACTTAGTAATCGGTGCGGTGTTAATTCCAGGTGCAAAAGCACCTAAATTAGTAACAAACGAAATGGTTGCAAAGATGAAACCGGCAAGCGTGTTGGTGGATATTGCGATAGACCAAGGTGGATGTTTTGAGGACTCTAAGCCGACAACCCACGCCGATCCGACATTTATGGTGCATAACTCTGTTTTTTATTGCGTGGCAAATATGCCAGGTGCAGTACCTAACACGTCAACTTACGCGCTGACAAATGCAACGCTGCCTTATGTACTCGCAATCGCTAATCTTGGATTAAAGCAAGCACTAGTGGCAAATGATGGTTTTGCTAAAGGTCTTAACGTTCATAATGGAAAGATCACGCTCAAAGCGCTTGCAGATGAATTTGGTTTAGCTTTTAGTGAATTTTCAAGGGTTTGGAATTAATTTTTTGGATTACCGAGATTTGTTTTTTGCGCACATAGCAATAGAGAAAGGTCTCTCAAGTAATACACTCGAGGCTTATCGGCGAGACTTATCGGGGTTCTATAACTTTGTTGGTGAAAATGGTCTAGATTTAAATCATGAAGCAGTAAAAACGTATCTTCAATCAATTTCGGGTGCCGCATCCAGTCGTGATAGGCAGTTATCAACACTTAAGTCTTATTTCAAATTCTTAATCAATGAAAGTTTAATAGATGATGATCCTACAAGTACGTTACATTCTAAAAATCGAATAATTCGCCTACCGAAATCATTGAGTTTTGATCAGATAAATCAGCTAATTGATATTTGCGATAACAGTACACCGGCGGGGATTAGGGATGAACTTTTGCTTGAACTTCTTTACGGGACTGGTATGAGAATCAGCGAAGCAACTAGCCTTGATTTGGATGACGTTGATACAACTAATGGGTGGATAAAAATAAGATTCGCTAAAGGTTCAAAGCAACGTATTGTCCCTATCGGTTCTAAATTGCGCGAATCTTTAGACAAGTATTTGATTAGGGTTCGGGCAGATTTAATCAAAGCAAATAGACGAGAAAGTGCCTTAATTCTTTCACTACGCGGAAAGCGAATTACTCGTCAAGCGGCATGGCAAATAATTAAAGCGTTAGGTGAGAAAGCAAATTTAGAATCGCAGTTGAGCCCGCATGCACTTCGCCACAGCTTTGCCACCCATCTATTGGCGGGAGGTGCTGATATTCGGGTGGTGCAGGAGTTACTGGGGCATAGTGTTGTGACTACAACGCAGATATACACCAAGGTAAATATTGATCAGGTGCGAGAAACATTTCTTTCTTCACATCCGCGGGCACGTTAATCCAGCAAAAATTGAAATAACCCTGAGAGACTAAGATATAAATAACCCAACCGGGTTGGTTGCGTAGGAGGCCAAATCGTGGCACAGGGAACAGTCAAAGATGACGGCTCCAGGATCGCAAAGGGACAAAAATCTGCCCGTGAATTTCCGGTTCCAGCAAAATTAAATTCTCATGGTCCGGCAAAAGTTATTTCAGTTGTTAATCAAAAAGGTGGCGTAGGTAAAACAACTAGCACTATTAATCTAGGTGCCGCCTTAGCAAGTTATGACAGAAAAGTTCTACTAGTTGATTTTGATCCGCAAGGTGCTTTATCGGTTGGATTCGGAATAAGCGTTTATCAATTAGAAAAGACACTGTTTCATGTATTAGGACATGAGCGCATTCCAGCAAAAGAAGCCTTGGTGCCAACTGGTGTTGAAAATCTTGATCTTTTACCTAGCAATATAGAACTCTCTGCTGTTGAAATGCAGTTAGTTTCAGAGGTTGGACGAGAGCAAGCTTTGCAAATAGCTTTGCAACCTTTAATGGATGACTACGACTATATAATTATCGATTGCCAACCATCCTTAGGTTTACTAACGGTTAATGCCTTAGCTGCTTCTGACGGATGCGTGGTTCCGTTAGAAACTGAATATTTCGCGCTACGCGGGCTAGCCTTGCTTACGCAAACGGTTGATAAAATTAAATCACGTATTAATCCACGGCTCGAGATAATTGGAATTCTTCCTACTATGTACGATCCCCGAACTGTTCATGGTCGTGAGGTGTTAGAAAGAGTTGAAGAAGCATTTGGAGATAAAGTTTTTGAAACTGTAATTGCAAGAACAGTGAAGTTTCCTGAAACGACAGCGGCAGGTGCGCCGATAACACAGTATGCACCAAAATCTCCAGCGGCAAAAGCCTACTTGCGCCTCGCCCGAGAGTTGATTTTTAAATTCTGATGGAACATAGCACAGCGGTTCTGGATGAGAATCCCGACCAAAAGCCAATCTTTAATGTAAAACTTAATGAGTTTGAAGGTCCGTTCGATTTACTCTTATCGCTAATATCCAAACACGAATTAGAAGTAACCGTTTTGGCGTTACACGTAGTAACAGATGATTTTTTGACATTCATTCGCGCGCAGGGCAACGAGTGGGATCTCGAAACCGCCACCGAATTTTTGGTTATTGCCGCTACTTTGCTTGATTTAAAAGCGGCGCGATTGTTACCTACTGGTGAAGTTGAGGACGAAGAAGACATAGCGCGCTTGGAGGCGAGAGATTTACTCTTTGCCAGACTTTTACAGTACAAGGCATTTAAAGATGTGTCATCATGGTTCAAAGATTCAATTGAACTTAATCAACAACGCGTACCTCGCTCAGTTTCACTCGAACCAGCCTTTGTTAATTTACTGCCTGAAGTACTTATTGGGTTAGGCCCAAATGAGTTTGCACGTTTAGCAAAAAAAGTATTCGAACCAAAATATGAACCTGAGCTCACGCTAAATCATTTACATGCCCCATTAGTCAGCGTCAGTGAACAATCGGTAATTATTGTTGAAAAGTTAAGGCGAGAAGGAACGCTGACATTTCGTTCACTTATTTCAGGTGCTTCCATCGGCGAAATTGTGGCAAGATTTTTAGCCCTATTAGATTTGTTCAAACAATCACAAGTTACATTCGAACAAGCAGCACCGTTATCAGATTTGTTTGTTAGTTGGACCGGCGCCAGCGATGGACAGATTTTTGTTGGGGAAGAATTTGACCAAGAGGATAAAAGTGAGTGAATTAGATTCTAAAAACCTTTCAGAACTTGAAGAGATTTCAGTTACTGAAGTTGAAGACTTAATAAACGATGAATTAAACGCGCCTTCATTAAAAGCCGCGCTTGAAGCGATATTGATGGTGATAGATGAGCCTGTAAAGATCGAGATACTTGCACAAATTACAAATACTCCGATTGATGACGTTGAAAAAGAATTACTTGCTATCTCTTATCAATTAACTGAGAGCCAAAGCGGTTATCTACTCAAACAGGTGGCGGGCGGTTGGCGCTATTACACAAATGAAGCATGCTGGCCAGTGGTCGAGAAATTTGTTAAAGAGGGCCAACCGGCAAAGTTAACGCAAGCCTCCCTTGAAACACTTGCCGTAGTTGCTTATAAACAGCCCGTCTCAAAAGGAAGAATCTCTGCGATCAGAGGAGTCAATGTTGATAGCGTTATTAGAACACTGGTAAATCGCGGCTTGATAGAAGAAGCTGGAATAGAACACGAGTCACAGAGCATTCTTTATAAAACAACTAGTTATTTTCTTGAAAGACTTGGCATCAATGACCTCTCTCAGCTGCCACCGGTTGCGGATTATTTGCCAGACATGAGTGCACTTGATGACTTAATTGAGGATTCGAACAGATGATTAAAGAAAACGACGGAGTCAGACTTCAAAAGGTTTTAGCTCAGGCTGGGCTTGGCTCGCGTAGATCGTGTGAAGAATTAATTGAGCAAGGACGAGTTAGCGTCAATGGTAAAAAGGTTTCAACGCAAGGCATGCGAGTCGATCCGCAGCGTGATTTGATTGAAGTAGATGGCGAAAAAATATCAAATGGCTTTACCCCCGTTGTTTTAATGATGAATAAACCAACCGGCGTTGTAACCACTATGAAAAAGACTGACGATCGCGTTACCGTAGGGGAGTTTGTAGAAGGTCGAAAAGAAAGATTATTTCACGTAGGCCGACTAGATCAAGAAACTGAAGGCTTGTTACTGCTAACTAATGATGGTGCCTTGGGTCAT
>CAZXCT010000036.1:0-12222 GCA_964639395.1 uncultured Bifidobacterium sp. | reverse complement strand
CTTTGACAATTTCTGTTGCCTTTGCGTCATTTTTAATGCTGGCTAAACCAGTACCAACCCCAAACCAGCCCGGGACAATCTGGCGTGATTGCGTCCAACCAAATACCCAAGGTATTGCGCGCAGTGACGATAAATCTTGTTTTTGGTCTGGTCTTTTTGCAGGTCGCGACCCTAAATGTAAACCTGCTAATTGCTCTACCGGCGTTGAGAGTGAAAAGTATTCTGCTAAGTCTTCATGTCTAACTAGTGAATTGTATTTCTCTTGAGCAGCATTGCTGATTGCGTCCATAACTGGATTCCAACGATTAATACGCTCGATATTTTCACGCGGTTCAGCATGTAAAACTGTTGCTTCTAATGTGGCTGCAACCAATAACTCTAAATTCTCTTTTGCTAAATGAGGCAATAGATACTTATCACTGATTACTTCACCTTGTTCAGTTAATTTGATATCACCGTCAACCACGCCCCATGGCATGGACAAAATTGCATCATGGGTAGGGCCACCACCTCTACCAACTGTGCCACCACGACCGTGAAAAATTCTCAAGCGAACACCGTGTGCTTTTGCTACATCGCGTAACTTTCTTTGAGCAAGATGGATCTCCCATTGACTGGTGGTGATACCGGCGTCTTTGTTTGAGTCGGAGTAGCCAAGCATTACCTCTTGTACGTTGCCCCGTAGAGAAACTAAAACACGGTAAGCCGGGGTAGAGAGTAACGCCTCTAAAATTTCACCAGCATTTCTTAATTCATCAACCGTCTCTAATAGCGGGACAAAATCTATCTTGGCGATTCTTTCTGGCAAATCAACTAAACCAGTTTCTTTAGCAAGCACCACCGCTGCTAATAAATCTTGCGGGCCTTTTGTCATTGAGACGATGTAGGTTTCTATAACGTCTGGGCCAAAATCTGCTAAGGCTTCACCGATTGCGGCAAATGTTTGATAAGTCTTGGCGGCATCGGGATCTGATAAAACGTTTGGGGTAGAGGCCAACGGACGAGGTGAATCTAATTCTTTAGCGAGCAGCACAAACTTTTCATCAGGTGTCAGATCTAAATAGGGGCGCGGGGCAATCTGGGCGCGATCTATTAATGGAGCAAGTGCTTGGTGATGTTTATCTGAATGCTCTCTGATATCTAAAGTTGCAAGCTGCAAACCAATTGTTTTGACTGTGCGATTAGTTTTAGCAAATAATCCCCTTGCCACTAATTGGCTGCGATCATTTTCGAGGGCATTTGCTAAAACATTTAAATCAGCCAGCAACTCTGATTTTGAAGGGTAATCGACCCCTGGTCGATGTGGCTCACGGTTTGCAAAACGTTTTCTAGTTGCTTCAAGTCGGTGATTAACCGCAGATAGTTTTAGTCGAAAGGGCTCTTCTGCATTAATTCTTTTTAGGCGGGGATCTAAATTAGGAAGGTTAATCAAATCTTTTTCAACAGACTCCCACAACTCATCTGTGGCTGGTGAAATTCGGTCCGAGATTGAAAGGTCTTCTGCCAACCTCTTTATGATTTCTTTTAGATCTCTAATTGCGTGTCCGCGTTGTAGCGTTAGCACATTTAAGGTGACTTCAGGTGTCACAAAAGGATTACCGTCACGATCGCCGCCAATCCAAGAGCCAAAAGTCAAAGGTCGATTCAACTTCTCTTCACTGACATTTAAATAACTTGCTACTTTGGAAAGTGTCTCTAAAACTTCTACTAATGGGCCGCGCACTGCATCATCGACGTAGTTCATTGCATTTCGAGCTTCATCAATTACTTCAGGCTGCTCTAGCCTTAACTCGTCAGTTTGCCACAATAGGTCAATGATTTCTGAAAATTGATCATCATCAGATTCTGGAGAATCTAGCAACTCGGCAATTCTTTTTAGTTTTAAAAGCACTGACCTGCGAGATGCTTCGGTGGGATGAGCGGTAAAAACTGGTCTCACCTTTAAATTACTAAAAGCATTTTCTAAGGTTGATTGATCTATTTGGGCGGCTTTGATTTTTTCTGCGGTTTGCCAAAGCCAACTTCCGTGCTTATTTTTTTGTGCTAATAATTCTTTAGCCCGATAAACCTGTTCGGTGATGTTTGCTAAATGAAAATAAGTAGAAAATGCTCTCGCTAATTTGATTGCAGAATCTAAATCTGTTCTATCAAGTAGTCCGGCCGCAGCCACCGGATCTGATTTGGTTAGGTTGCGAATTTGTTCAACCATGGTGAGAAGTTGCTCACCCTCTTGGCGGGCCAGCGATTTTCCAAGCAGGGCACCCAGGCGACGGATCTGAGATCGCAGCTCGGCATCTAGGGATTGTGGCTCGGACATGCCCCAAGCCTATTGCTGGGCATCATTTTTAATCGGAGCAGAGTTTTGCCCCCGGACTCTCAAAATGCGCCCCTGGGGGTAGTCGTCGTACACTGTAATAGCAGAGCGAAATAGAAATTACGGAGTGTGTGATGTTTGAGAGATTTACCGATCGAGCCCGCCGGGTAGTGGTTTTAGCCCAAGAAGAAGCTCGCATGCTCAATCATAATTACATTGGCACTGAGCATATTTTGCTTGGATTAATCCATGAGGGCGAAGGCGTCGCAGCAAAATCCCTAGAAGCGCTAAATGTCTCTTTAGAGTCAGTGCGCCAACAGGTTGAAGAAATTATCGGACAAGGGCAACAAGCCCCATCTGGCCATATCCCCTTTACTCCTCGTGCTAAAAAAGTTTTAGAGCTTTCACTTAGAGAAGCATTGCAATTAGGTCATAATTACATCGGTACTGAACATATTCTTTTGGGCCTAATTCGCGAAGGCGAAGGTGTCGCTGCACAAGTTTTAGTAAAACTCGGTGCTGACTTAAATCGAGTACGTCAACAAGTTATTCAATTACTCTCTGGCTATTCAGGCAAAGAACCCCTAACTTCGGGTGCACCGTCCGAAGGAACCCCATCTACTTCATTAGTACTCGATCAATTTGGACGTAATTTAACTGCGGCTGCTCGCGAGAGCAAGTTAGACCCAGTCATTGGCCGTGAAACCGAAATTGAACGCGTGATGCAGGTGCTTTCGCGTCGCACTAAAAATAATCCAGTCTTGATTGGCGAGCCAGGCGTTGGAAAAACTGCTGTAGTTGAAGGTCTTGCCCAAATGATTGTGCGCGGTGAAGTACCACAGATGCTAAAAGACAAACAGATCTACACCTTAGATTTGGGATCTTTAGTCGCTGGCTCTCGCTACCGCGGTGATTTTGAAGAAAGATTAAAAAAAGTACTAAAAGAAATTCGCACTCGCGGCGACATAATTTTGTTCATTGATGAAATGCATACGCTAGTTGGCGCTGGAGCAGCAGAAGGTGCGATAGACGCAGCAAGCATTTTAAAGCCAATGTTGGCCCGTGGTGAGTTACAAACCATTGGCGCCACAACATTGGACGAGTACCGCAAGTATGTTGAAAAAGATGCAGCACTTGAGCGCAGATTTCAGCCAATTCAGGTACAAGAGCCAAGCGTTACACATGCAATTCAGATTCTTAAGGGTTTGCGCGATCGTTACGAACAACACCACAAAGTAACAATTACCGATGCCGCGTTAGTTTCTGCCGCCACTTTGGCCGATCGTTATATAAATGATCGTCAATTGCCAGATAAAGCTATTGACCTAATTGACGAGGCTGGTGCTCGACTACGTATTCGTCGCTTGAGCGCACCACCAGATTTGCGTGAATTTGATGATCGCATCGCCGAAGTAAGAAAAGAAAAAGAAAGTGCGATCGACTCACAAGATTTTGAAAAAGCCGCCTCACTGCGCGACAAAGAGCGCACTTTAATAACTGAAAAAAATGAGCGTGAGCGTGAATGGAAGGCTGGCGACTTAGACACAGTTGCTGAAGTAGATGAAGATTTGATTGCAGAAGTTTTGGCAATGAGCACTGGTGTGCCGGTTGCGAAACTAACTCAAGAAGAATCTCAAAGACTGCTTAACATGGAAGATGAACTTCATAAGCGAATTATTGGGCAAGAAGATGCCATAAAGGCCTTGAGTAAGGCTATTCGTCGCACCCGCGCTGGAATGAAAGATCCAAAGCGCCCAGGTGGATCGTTCATTTTTGCTGGGCCCTCAGGCGTTGGTAAAACAGAACTTTCAAAGACCTTAGCTGACTTTTTGTTTGGTGATGAAGATTCTTTAATTATGTTGGACATGAGCGAATACGCCGAGCGTCATACTGTTTCTCGTTTATTTGGCTCACCTCCGGGATATGTCGGATACGAAGAGGGCGGGCAGCTAACCGAAAAAGTACGCCGCAGACCGTTCAGTGTGGTGTTATTTGATGAAATTGAAAAAGCTCACCCAGATATTTTCAATTCATTACTTCAAATTTTGGAAGACGGCCGCTTGACCGATGCGCAAGGCCGTATGGTTGATTTCAAGAATACCGTAATTATTATGACTACAAACCTCGGAAGCAGAGATATTTCTAAGGGTGTAAACGTTGGATTTGGCACTGCCGAGAATGCGCAAAACAACTACGAAAAAATGAAGAACAAAGTCTCAGATGAATTGAAGCAACACTTCCGCCCAGAATTCTTAAACAGAATCGACGACGTAATTGTGTTCCACCAGTTGACTGAAAAAGAGATTGTTCAAATAGTTGATTTGATGGTAGCAAAAGTTGATGAGCGTCTAAAAGAAAAAGACATGGGCTTAGTACTCACTGATACCGCCAAAGCATTTTTAGCTGAAAAGGGTTATGACCCACTACTTGGCGCAAGGCCGCTCCGTAGAACTATTCAGCGAGAAATCGAAGATCAACTAAGTGAGAAGATTTTGTTTGGTGAACTATTGCCAGGTAATTTGGTAGTGGTCTCGGTAGAAGGCGAAGGCGATAGCCGAGTTTTGACTTTCACCCAAGAGTTGCAAACTACTTTGCCTGACGCTCCACCCGCTGTTGAAACTGCGGCTGAATAACAATTTAATCCAAAGTAGGCTTTGCTACATTTACTGCCTGCAGCGCTTGGCCTAAGTTCGCTACCTGGATAATCTTTATATTTTCAAATTTTTTATCATTCACTTTTAAATCTTTTGCTTGTGGAATAATCGCTAATTTGTAACCTAAGCGGGCTGCCTCAGCCAATCTACGTTCAATGGCAGTAACCCCACGTACTTCACCAGCAAGTCCAACTTCACCGATCGCGATTGTTTTAGCAGCAATTGCGACGTCAGTTCGTGCGCTAGCCAACGCTAAGGCGATGGCTAAATCGGCCGCTGGCTCAGTTATTTTTACGCCGCCTACTGTTGCTAAATAAACATCTTGATCGCTAATTTTTAACCCAGCGCGGCGTTCTAGAACTGCTAAAACCATTGAACATCGCGCAGTATCTAAACCGCTGGTAGCCCGACGTGGGGTGGCTAGCGAACTTCGGGCGGCTAAGGCTTGAATCTCACTTGGGATAGGGCGAGTGCCTTCTATCGTGAGAGTGATACAAGAGCCGCTAACACCCTCTTCGCGCGAACTTAGAAATAATCCGGCAGGGTCGGATATGCCAACCATTCCGCTTTCGCGTAGTTCGAAACAGCCGATTTCATCTGCTGGGCCAAAACGATTTTTTACAGCGCGCAACAGCCGAAGCTGGGCATGTCTTTCACCTTCAATTTGTAGAACTACATCAACTAAGTGTTCAAGAACTCTGGGGCCTGCGATCGTGCCATCTTTTGTAACATGACCAACCAAAATGGTGGCAATGTTTTTTTCTTTTGCTACTCGTATGATTGCGGCGGCAACTTGTCGAACTTGCGAGACGCCACCAAGTGATGAATCTAAGTCTGCTGAGTTTATGGTTTGAATGCTGTCGATAATTAGTAAAGAGGGATTTACTTGCTCGATGTGCGTGAGCACTGCAGAGAGTTCAGTTTCGCTGGCCAAATAAAGGTTTTCAGCAAGGGCGTTCAAGCGCCCGGCGCGCAAGCGCACTTGCGAAGCAGACTCTTCACCCGTTAAGTACAACGCCTTTTCTGTTGACTTAGCCCAAGCCGCAGCAACTTCTAGCAATAGTGTCGACTTACCAATGCCGGGCTCGCCTGCTAAAAGTAGAACTGACCCGGGAACAATCCCGCCACCTAAAACTCGATCTAACTCTGACTGCCCAGAAGGTTTAGCTGTTGCAATATTTACGTCTACTTCAGAAATTTTCTGGGCGGATGTTGTTACTGGACCAGGTTGGATTGATCTGAGTTTTGCAACACCTAGCTCTTCAACTGTGCCCCAGGTTTGGCATTCGCCACATCGCCCGACCCATTTAGCAGTATTCCAACCGCATTCAGTACAGCGATATGAAGAAGAATTTTTGCTCATAGCAGTAACTTAATACTTAGGGCTGACTTTTATTAAATCCAAGTTGATGCGGGGTGCAGTTCTAAGGAAAGTAGTACTTTTTTGGCTTCTCTACCCGGTAGCAGTTTTACCGCTTCAATCGCTTGCATACGAGCATCGCAATGTTCTTTTAGAATTTTGTAAGACGTTTCACTCATCAATTCAATTAAGGTGTCTTTTTCACTAAGGTAAACCGGTACTGACGCGGTGTGTGCCTCGGTGTTAGCAGAGCAATACCAATCCATATCGTGCCCACCTTCGCCCCAGTCACGTCTTTGGTATTCCTCGATGGTGATGATTTGAAATTCAACACCGTCTTCATGTTTACGGTTATCGTAAGAACGCCTAATCGGCAATTGCCAACACACATCTGGCTTGGTGTGTTGAGGTTTTTCACCATTCTTCAAGGCAAAGGCATGTAGCGCACACCCCGCACCGCCAGCAAAATCTTTGCGATTATGAAAAATGCAAGCCCCGTTTAAAACTTTAGTTTTTAACTCATCATCTTCGTCTTTTTCGATCCAGTCTTTTTTACTTTTAACGAGATCGTAGTTTTGCCAAATCTCAGGAGTTAATCTTTCAACTGACTTTTTAACACGCTTTATTTCACTGCCAGAAGTCATATGAGCACCATGAACACAGCAACCGTAATCGGGCTTATCTTTCTCGATTCCTTTACAGCCGTTTCCGAAGATGCACTGCCAGTTAGAAGTTAACCAAGTAATGTCACAGCGATAAATTGTTTCTTCAAATTCTGGGTCTTCAAATTCGAGCCAAGCACGAGAGAAGTCATTAGCAATTTCAGGCATATGTCCAAATCTAGTGGCCTACGAAGCGCGCTTCTCACCCGCGCCTGATTAAGTGAAATTGTGAAGTCTTAACCTAGTGGTGTGAACAGACGCACATTCATGCAAAGTACCGAAGCGGAATTTCTACGCAAGCCGCTAGAGGCAAACGACTTCGTGAAAAACTTTGCCAAGCGATATGTCGCTGGCGAAAGCGTGGAAGATGTGGTGAAAGTAAGTAAGAATTTGCTACAAGACCAGTATTTGGTGGCGGTGGCATATCTGGCGCCGAAGGCAACAGCGGCCACTACCGCACAAAAGAATTTATCGATATATCTTGAGCTGCTCGCTCAAATTGATCAAATGGGCTTAAATCAGAAAGTTGAAGTATCGATTCGCCCTTCACAGTTGGGTGAGAAAGAAACAGCCAGTGCTCATATCTACCGTATCGTCACCAGCGCAAAAGAATTAGCAATTGCCGTAATTATTGAAGTAGATGACGGTGATGACGCCGACTGGATTTTTGATTTGACGAAAACTATGAACGCGGAGTATCCCGGGTGCGGATTTACTATTTTGAGTGAATTGAGAAATGCGGCTGAGCAAGCGGCACAACTTAACACTAAACAAGTGCGAGTAAGACTAACGCGCGGTACCTATAAAACCCCCGATTGGCGTGGGTATCAAAAGTTAATCGAAATTGACCGCTCATATGTCAAATGCTTGAAAGTTTTATTACAAGGTGAAGCAAAAGTGATTGTGGCAACTCATGATTCGCGACTAATAGAAATTGCTGGCTATTTGGCAGCAGATATTCAAAGAGATGCTGGAACGGTTGAATATCAAGTTACTTTTGGAATGCCAACTAGAAACCACAAACGCTTGTTGAATTTTGACGAAAAGGTGCGGGTGTATTTGCCTTTCGGGCCAGATTGGTATCCATATTTAATGAGACGAATTACTCATGCCCCAGAGTCATTATTTCAAACTGTGAAGTCGTATCTATGAAAATTTCAATTATTGGATGCGGCGCGATGGGGGAAGCCATCGTAAAAGGCTGGCTGGCGGGGGCTGTTGCCGCAGCAGATTTGCTGATCGTAGAACAACTGCAAGAAAGAATTAGCTACCTACGTGAAACCTACCCAGCGAGCGTAACTGACTCAATTGCGCAAGTAAGTGAGTCAGATGTAGTGCTTGTGGGGGTCAAGCCTCAGTCAATTAAGCAAGTATTAAATGAACTAGGCAAAGTAATTAAGCCCGGCGCATTAGTAATTTCAATCGCAGTTGGCGTGACCACCAAGTTCATTCAAGCGCAATTAGCAACTGATAATCCGGTAGTACGCGCAATGCCAAACACTCCAGCATTAGTTTTGCGGGGCATGACTGGGTTAGCGGCAGCAGAAACCTGCTCACCCTCACAATTAGCGGTGGCAAATAAATTACTTTCGGCGGTTGGTAGTTGTGTAGTAGTTGATGAAAAATTAATTGACGTAGTTGCCGCAGCTAGTGGCTCGGGGCCGGCGTACTTTTATTGGTTAGTTGAAACTTTAACTAAGGCCGCAACCGAACTAGGGCTGGACGAAGCAGTGGCTTCACAACTAGTGCGTGAGACATTTATTGGATCTGCACTTTTGATGGACCACAGCAATGACTCAAGTGCAACTTTGCGAGCACGCGTAACCTCCCCGAAGGGAACTACGCAAGCCGCCATCGAATCTTTAGAGCAAAATCAAACAGCAAATGAGTTTTTAGCGGCATTAAAGGCGGCAATCGCACGCGCTAAAGAACTTAATGAAGGCTAATTTCTCTCTAGTCTCAAGTTTCGATTTAGTCAAGGGCTACCCCACTAGCCAAAGGGGTGGAGGAGGTACTAAGTTTTGCTCGAGCACAAAAGCGGCGGAGGGGAAGCCATCGCAGTTTGTGTTCGGAGAGAGGTAATGATGGCCGCAAATTCAGAACGACCCTTGGGCGAAGTTCGATTCCTCACTGTTGCAGAAGTTGCAACAAGCATGAGAGTCTCAAAAATGACTGTTTACCGTCTGGTTCACTCTGGCACTTTGCCCGCAGTGCGCGTAGGCCGTTCGTTCCGTGTTCCGGAACATGCAGTTGGAGATTACTTACGCGAATCATTCGTCGAAGCCGGCTAGTCCCCAAGCCAATAGTCGTTTTACGACGCCTCACCAATTGGTCAGGCGTCGTAAGCATTTAGGTAGCATTTGAAAGTAGTAGTAAACAAAAAAAAGAGAAGGCAAATTTGTGGGTTCAGTAATTAAGAAGCGTCGCAAGCGGATGGCAAAGAAGAAGCACCGTAAATTGCTACGCAAAACTCGAGTTTCGCGACGCAAGAAGTAGGGCTGTTGCCTCAAGTTTTATTGGTTACCAAGATTGGTTGCCATCTTTGTGATAATGCAGAGCAGGTTTTAAATCAGGTTTGTTCAGAGCTGGGCCTCACTTTCGAGAAAGAATATCTTCATGACAATCCAGAATTAGCACGCAAGTATCAAGAAGAGATCCCAGTAGTTTTGATTGACGGCAAGCAGCACGCTTCATTTGAGGTCGATCCGGCTAAATTACGCGCTGCATTAACCAAGTAAATAAAGGCGATTTGTACTTTTCTTCACAAATCTCTAAAGTATGAACCTCACCCACATGAAATAGGTAGATAACAAGTTGTCGGTTACTAGTACCACTTCGCTAAAGCGCGGGAAGATCCCTCAAGCCACTATCGCCCGATTACCAATTTATTACCGAGCTTTGTCTCAATTATTTGACCGCGGCGAGCGGGGAGTTTCTAGCGAAGAATTAGCTGAAATCACTGGCGTCACTAGCGCAAAATTAAGAAAAGATTTGTCGCACCTAGGCACCTACGGAACTCGCGGGGTGGGTTATGAAGTTGAGTATCTGAGATTTCAGATTGCTCGCGAAATGGGACTAAATAACGATTGGTCAGTTGTGATTGTGGGCCTGGGAAACCTCGGTCGCGCGTTAGCCCGTTACGGTGGGTTTGGCTCCCGCGGATTTAAAATTGTCGGATTATTTGACCACGACCCAAAACTTATCGGGTCAAAAATAAAAACCGGTGTAACTGACGTTGAAGTATTTTCTGCTAAAGAGATATCAAAAACTGTTAAACAATTAAAAGCCAAATTAGGTGTCATCGCAGTACCAGCAGAAGTCGCCCAGCAGGTTTGTGATGATTTAGTGAGCGCTGGCGTAACCAGTATTTTAAATTTTGCCCCAACACATCTAACAACTCCGATCGGCGTTGACATAAGACGGGTTGACTTGGCAAGTGAACTACAAATTTTGGCATTTCATGAACAAAAGAAAAACGAAGCAAAAACGGCATAGGAGAAAAACTAAGTGACGGCAAAGAAAAGATCAGCGTTGAACCCAGTTGTATTTATTGCAGCCGGGCCTGCCGAGCCTGACTTACTACCATTGCGCTCTATTAACGCCTTAAAGAATGCAGATTTAGTAATTGCAGATGAGTACTTAGAGGATTTTGCAAGATACCTAGCGCCACAAGCAGAAGTCATTAGCACCACCATTGATGAAGATTTGCCAATGAGTGGAGATTTAAAAATTAAGTTTGCAATTGATCCAGCTAAAGAAGGTAAGTCAGTAGTTAGGTTATGTGCAGATGATCCAATGTTGGTCGATGCTTTATCAAAAGAAATATCTGCCCTCAACAAAGCTAAAATTGAATTTGAATATATCCCGGGGCTTTCGAGTATAAGCTCTACCCCAGCGCATGCGGGTGTTTCGCTATTCACCGGAAAGAGCAAAGAAGTAAGAATTTTAGATGCGATGCATCCAATTGATTGGTCTGAGCATTTGGATCCAAAAATAACTTTAGTGATTTTAAATGCCACCGATAAAGCCGGGCAGATTGCAAACAATCTCGTGGCACGAGGTCGTGACGGTGAAACCCCGATGATCGTTACACGCGATGGTGCAACGGTAGAACAAAGAAGTGTTGTTTCGACTTTGGATCGAATGAGCACGGACGCAAAGGCAGCCAGACAATCAGGCCCAGGACTCGTAATTATTGGTGATTCAGTAGGCCACCGCAGTAAATATTCTTGGTATGAAAGCAAGCCACTATTTGGCTGGAAGGTATTAGTACCTCGCACTAAAGATGATGCTGGTCGTGCCGCTAGAGAATTAACTCGCTACGGCGCAGTAACAATTGATGTTCCAACTATTTCAGTTGAGCCTCCAAGAACACCACAGCAAATGGAGCGTGCCGTAAATGGATTAGTTTCTGGTCGCTACCAATGGGTTGCCTTCACAAGCACTAATGCCGTTAGAGCGGTAAAAGAAAAATTAGCAGAATACGGATTAGATGCGCGCGCTTTTTCAGGGATTAAAGTTGCTGCGATTGGTGAAAAAACAGTTGAA
Source organism: uncultured Bifidobacterium sp. (assembly GCA_964639395.1). Taxonomy (GTDB): domain Bacteria; phylum Actinomycetota; class Actinomycetes; order S36-B12; family UBA5976; genus ATZT02. The sequence continues at coordinate 684 of CAZXCT010000036.1, read as the reverse complement.
GCATTAGTTGAATTTGGTGTTAATCCTGATTTAATACCTGAGAAGTCAAATAGTTCTGACGATCTATTAGAAGTGTGGCCAACTTTTGATCAAGTATTTGATCCAATCAATCGAGTATTTTTACCAAGAGCTGACATTGCAGTTGAGTCGTTGGCTGAGGGCATGATTAAAAAGGGCTGGGAAGTTGAAGATATAACAGCATTCAGAACGGTACGTGCCGCTCCACCAGCCGCAGAAATTCGAGAAGCAATTAAAACTGGTGGCTTTGATGCAGTGCTATTTACCTCTGCCAGCACCGTACGAAATTTAGTTGGTATCGCTGGCAAGCCGCATCCAACAACTGTGATTGCAGTAATTGGCCCGGCTACCGCACAAGCTGCAGTAGAACATGGATTAGTTGTCGGAGTGCAGGCGGATGAGCCTGACATGACAGTGCTAATCGAAGCGCTAGCAGAGTTCGGCGAAAAATTAAAAGAGTCAGCCACAGAAAAAGGCGAAACCTCTTGGCGTCCCTCTAAGCGTCGTAATGCCTTGCGTCGCCGATACTAAATATTGACATGACCGAAACAATTGTTCACTTATTAAGACATGGTGAAGTTGATAACCCGAGCAAAGTACTTTATGGGCGTCTGCCCAATTTTTACCTATCGCAATTAGGTTTAGAAATGGCCGACCGGGCAGCCA